>JBPCPH010000193.1:0-4719 GCA_050999415.1 Thermoleophilaceae bacterium | reverse complement strand
TCGCCTCCGAGGCCGAGACCGTCCCGCGCGACCGCGCTGTCGTCTTCCAATGCCGCCTCGGAGCACGCTCGGCGATGGCCGCGCGCGCCTTCCGGTCGGCCGGCTTCGACGCCTACAACCTCGACGGCGGGCTGCAGGCCTGGGTTGAGGCGGGCCTGCCGATCGCGCCGGAGGGCGGCCGTGTGGCCGACCATTAGATGATCGATTCTGCCGGATCGGCCAACTACAAGCCGATCTCGGGCTGAACGCTCAGTCGTCCAGCGCGAGCTGCCCCTCGTAGGGGCCGTCGCCGGTCATGCAAGCCGCCCCGCAGCGCGCCGCGAACGCCAGCGCGTCCTCCGTGGACGTGCCCTCGGCAAGCGCGAACGTGAGCCCGGCGGCGAAGCTGTCGCCGGCGCCATAGGCGTCCGCAATCGGGTCGGGCAGGGGCGCCGAGTCCCACCGCCCGGTGCGCCCCTCGGCCGCCACGAACTCGCCGCCCGCCACTCCTGCCGTCCGCGCCACGAGCCGCGGCTCCGGACTGATCGCCCCGGCCGCGTAGCGCTCGCCCGGGTCGGTGCCGCTTCCCACCAGCGCGTCGAGCTCGACTCCGGCCTCGACCAGTGTCCCGAGGTCGCGCGGCGTCGCCACGAGCACGCGCGCGCGTCGCGCCGCCTGCAGCGCCGGCACGTCGCCGACCACGAAGTAGAGCGCGTCGACCCCGATCAACGACTCCCAAGGCAGCGGGTCTGCCCCGCGGGGGATGAGCTTCTCACCGAGCGTCGTGATCGTGCGCTCTCCGCCCGGCTCGAGCAACGTCAACGCTCGCCGGGTGCGGGGCGCGACCCGCGCGTGCACGCGGACGCCCATCGCCTCGAGTCGCTCGCGCGAGCGGGCACCCAGGTCGTCGTCGCCGAGGGCGGTCAGGAAGTCGCACGACCCGGCCAACTTCGCGAGCTGGACAGCGGCCACGCTGCCGCCGCCGCCGACGTCCTCCCAGTTCTCGGTGGCGTGCGCGATCTCGCCGGCGGCCGGCACGCGCTCGACGCGGGCGAACTCCACCCATTCGACGTGTCCGACCACCGCCGCGCGCATCTAAGTGACCGGCGCCGCCGGCGCCGTCCGCGCCACCCGCGAGCCAACCTCGGGCTGCGCGTCGGCGGGCCGGCGGCGCATCGCGAGCGCGAAGGGCACCGCCAGCAGCGCGGCGATCGCCGCCACCCGAAAACCCTGGCCGAACGCGTCGCGCAGGGCGACCCCGTCGGCCACGGCGCCGGTGAAGACCGCGACCAGCGTCGCGATCCCGAGCGCGAACCCGAGCTGGCGCGCCATGTTGACGATGCCCGAGCCGAGCCCCAGCTCCTGTCCGGAGATCGACCCCATCGCTCCCACCGAAGTCGCGGGGAAGATCGCGCCGATCCCGATGCCGAGCAGGGCCAGGGCAGGGAGGACGGCGAGGTAGTCCGGACGCTCCGGGAAGGCCCCGAGCCACACGAGCCCCGCGACCATCAGCAGCAGCGAGGGGATCGCCACGACGCGTGGCTGCACGCGGTCGGCGACCCGCCCGACGAGCGGCGAGACGAGCACGCCGAGCAGGGCGATCGGTGAGATCGCCAGCGCGGCCTCGATCTGCGAGTAGCCCCACAGGTCCACGAACGCGATCACGGCGAGGAAGAGCGGGCCCATCACCGCCATCGCGAACAGCACGAAGGAGGCGCTGGCGGCCAGGAACTGGCGGTTCGCGAGCAGGGCGCTCGTGAGCATCGGCGCCCTGCCGTAGCGCTGCGATGCCGCGAAGGCCGCCGTCAGCGCCGCCGAGGCCGCGAGCAGTCCGACGATCAGCGGTGAGCCCCAGCCGCGCGAGCTGCCCTCGACGAGCGCGTAGGTGAGCGAGACCACGGCGCCACCGAGCAGCCCCATCCCCAGCCAGTCGACGCTGCGGGTCGCGGTCAGGTCGTAGGTCTCCGGCAGCGTCCGCAGTCCGAGCACTATCCCCAGGAGCCCGATCGGGACGTTGATCGCGAAGATCCAGTGCCAGCTGGCCAACTCGACGAGCACGCCGCCGAGCGGCGGCCCGATCGCCGCTGCCACGTTCGCGACGACCGCGATCGTCGCGAGGCCAAGCCCGCGCTGGGCGGGCGGGAAGACCATCGCGGTGGTGGCCAGCGCGAGTGGCGCGAGGATGCCGGCTCCGACCGCCTGAAGGATCCGGAAGCCAATCAGCGCGTCGATCGACCAGGACACGGCGCACAGGAGAGAGCCGAGCGTGAAGATCGACATCCCGATCAGGAAGAAGCGCCGGCGGCCGAACTGGTCGGCGAGCCGCCCCATCGATACGAGCAGGACCGCGAACATGATGTTGTAGGCGTTCAGGACCCAGGAGACCGTGTCGACCGGCGCGTCGAGCTCGCGCTGGAGCTCCGGGATCGTGATGTTTACGATCGTGACGTCGATCAGGGCCATGAAAAGCCCGATCATCGTCACGCCGAAGATCGGCCACTTGCGGGCGTGGAGAAGCTCGGCGGGAGGGTTCCTGCGCTCGACCGGCATCCGCGTTCGAGGCTACCGAGCCGGCGGCGCGTCCCCCGGACGCGAGGGCGCGCTCAGCTGAGAAGGCCCGCCTCCCCCAGCCAGCGATAGGTCCGGCGCATGCCTTCCCCGAGCCCCACGGCCGGCTGGAAGCCGAGCTCCCGCCGGGCGCGGTCGATCGAGTAGCTGCCACGGCGGCAGAGGTAGTCCACCGCCGTCGCGCTCGCCTCCGTGTCCCCGCCGGCGACGCGCACGCCCCAGCCCGCCACTGCGGCGAGGCGACGTGCGAGCGGCGTGGGCGCGACCCGGGGCCGACCCGCGCGGAGCATCGCGTGGTAGTGGCCGAAGAACTCGCGCGTCGGGACGCCCGCGCCGTCGGTGAGCGTGAACACGCGGCCAACTCCGTCGGGCCCGGACGCCAGCGCGACCCCGTCGACCAGGTTGTCGATGTAGAGGGGGCTCATCAGCCCGCGGCCCATCGCGGGTAGGAGCAGCCGCCGCGCCCGGATCTCCTCCACCGGCAGGATCGTCCAACTGCGGACGCCCGGCCCGTAGACGTCCCCGGGCCGGACGACGGTGCACTCGATCGCCTCGGCGGCGTGCGCCTGGAGCACAACCTGCTCGCTCGCGATCTTGGTGTCCGCGTAGGGCACGCCGCTGATCCGCACCGGGTAGCTCTCGTCCACGCCCTCCGGGAAGTCGAACGAGAAGACCGTGACCGACGAGAAATGGAGGAATCGGCGCGCCCCCGCGCGGATCGCCGCGTCGAGCGCGTTGCGGGTGCCGATCACGTTCGGGCGCCAGAGGTCCACGCGGCCGAACGACACGGTGGCGGCGGTGTGCACGACGAGGTCCGCCCGCTCGGCCCCTCGCTGCCAGGGACCCGGCTCGGCGACGTCGGCGGCCACGACCGCGAGGCGAGCGTCGGCGCGCAGGTCCACGCCGGAGACCTCCGCGCCGAGCGAGCGGTAGCGGTCGGCCACGGCGCGACCGATCGAGCCGAGCGCCCCGGTGACGAAGACGCGGTCGGGCCCGCTATCCATCGGATGCCGAGTCGCGAGCCGGCGGCCCCGCGGCCCCGCGTGCCCGCACGCGCGGGACGCTCACCCAGCCGCGGCGCCGCGCACGGCTGCGATCACGGCGTCGTTCGAGGGGTTGTCCGCGGAGTCCCTGTTGTAGTGGGCGAGCGCCACCCGTCCGTCGGGCGCCACGACGAAGGTGCCGGGCCGCTGGGAGACGTCGCCCCCCTTCGGGCTCCCCGCGACATGCCCCGAAAGCGCCGCCTTGACGAACCCCTTCGCGAGCTGCGCCCCGCCGTACTCCTTCGCCGAACCCGGCTCGAGACCCACGGCGGCGTAGCCCTCGCGGTCCGGATCACCGAAGCAGTCGAGCTCGACGCCGCGCCGGCGGCAGAAGTTCTTCGTCGGCTCGGGCCGGTATTGGAAGATCGCGACGACCTCGCCGCCGGCTGCGCCGATCTCCTCCCCTGCCTGGTCCAACTGGGCCAGGTGCTCGCGGCAGAACGGTCACCCAAAGTGGCGCATGAAGGCCACGACCAGCGGGCCGCGTCTCCAGCGCTCGACGAGCTCGACCGGGCCGTCCACCGACTGGACCTTGAGCTCAGGGAAAGCGTCGCCGGGTTTGAGCTGCGCCATCGGAGACACCTTAGAGCCTGCCTCGATAACGGGCCGTTGTCGGAGAGGCTCGCCTCCCGGATGCCACGGGGGCCGGACGCAGGCTCTTACCCGGCGGCCTCGCGTCGGGCCTCGAGCCGTCGCGCGCGCAGCGCCAGCTCGAGCTCGAGCCGCCGGCCGGGGTCGTCCACGGCGCCTCCGAGGATCTCGCGAGCCCTGCCGAGGCGGTAGCGCACCGTCTGAGGGTGGATCTGGAGATCGGCGGCGACCGGGTCGAGGCGCCCCTGATGGCGAAGCCAGCACAGCAGCGTGTCGGACAGGCGGCCGCGCGCGGCAGGCGTCAGCGATGCGAGCGGGGCCAGCAACTCGCTTCCGAGGTCGCGCAGCAGCCGTCGCTCGCGAGCCAGCAGGAGCTCGGTGACATGGTCCTCCGCCACCACGAGCGCGCCGTCTGCCGGCGCCGCGCCCGGGTCGTCGCCGGCGGCCCCGAGCGCGCCGTCGCGAGCCAGCGCAAGCGCGTCGCGGGCGCGCTCGAAGCTGACCGCGGCGTCCTGCCAGGGCACCGCCGGCCCGAGCG
>JBPCPH010000143.1:0-4774 GCA_050999415.1 Thermoleophilaceae bacterium | reverse complement strand
CGCGCCTCGAGCGTGACCCGATGTCCCATCCGCGCGGCTGGCGGGTAGCCGCCGAGCTCGATCCCGCACATCAGGCCGCGCTGGCGCACCTCCGCCACCGGTTCCAGCCGCGCGACACGGGCCAGTAGCCGCCGCAGAAGCTCGATCTTCGGCCCGAGGCGCTCCAGCGTCCGCTCGTGCTCGAAGACCTCGAGGCTCGCGAGCGCCGCGGCGCAGGCGAGCGGATTGCCCGTGTACGTGTGCCCGTGAAAGAACGTGCGCAGCTCCTCGTGCTCGCCGAGGAAACCCTCGTAGACGCGCTCGGTGGTGAGCGTGGCGGCGAACGGCAGGTAGCCACCGGTGATCCCCTTGGCGAGGCACAGGAAGTCCGGCGTCACCTGCTCGTGCTCGCAGGCGAACATACGGCCCGTCCGCCCGAAGCCGGTGGCGACCTCGTCGCAGATCAGAAAGACGCCGTGGCGGTCGCACAGCTCGCGCACCTCGCGCAGGTAGCCCTCGGGGTGCACCAGCATCCCCGCGGCGCCCTGCACCAGCGGCTCGACGATCACGGCGGCGACCTCACCATCGTGCTCGCACAGGACGCGCTCCATGTCGCCGGCGTCGCCCGGCTCGGCCGTGAGCGCGTCGAAGAGGAGCGCCCGGTAGAGGCCGTGGAAGAGGTCGATGCCGCCGACCGAAACCGCGCCGACGGTGTCGCCGTGGTAGGCCTCGCGAAGCGACACGAAGCGCGTCCGCCGCGACTCCCCGCCGCCGGCCTGACGCCAGTACTGGAACGCCATCTTGAGCGCGATCTCGACCGCCGTGGAGCCGCTGTCCGAGTAGAAGACGCGGTTCAGCCCGGGCGGGGCGAGCTCGACGAGCCGCCGGGCGAGGCGGATCGCGAGCGGGTGGGAGAGCCCGAGCATCGTCGAGTGCGCCACACGGTCGAGCTGGGCGCGGACCGCCCGGTCGATGCGCGGGTGGCGGTGGCCGTGCACGTTGCACCAGAGCGACGACACCCCGTCGATGTAGCGGCGACCGCGCGTGTCGATCAGGTCGGTGCCCTGGGCGCGCTCGACGATCAGCGGCTCCTCGTCGGACCACCCGCGCTGCTGGGTGAACGGATGCCAGAGGTGGTCGCGATCGGCGGCGGCCAGGGCCGCGTGATCCACCGGGATCGGGGCCACAAAATCGACCCTAGCTATGGTGAAGGTCGGAATGGCTCGCCTCCCGCGGACGCTCCCGCTTCCGCTGCTCGTGTTCGTGGTGGGCACAGGCTCGCTCGGCGCCGAGATCGCCGCGGTCCGCCTCCTCGCCCCCTACTTCGGCGCCTCGACTATCGTCTGGGCGAACACGATCGGGGTCGTCTTGGTGGCGCTGTCGGTCGGCTACTGGCTCGGCGGCCGCTTCGCCGACCGCCACCCTCACATGCAGGGGCTGTGCCTTCTCACCCTGGCGGCGGCGGTGCTGCTCGCGCTCGTCCCGTTCGTGGCCGACCCGCTCCTGAACCTCGCAGTCAGCGCGCTGGACGAGATCTCGGCGGGCGCGTTCGTGGGCTCGCTCATCGGGGTGCTCGTGCTGGTCGCGGTCCCGGTCCTCCTACTCGGCGCCGTCTCGCCCTGGGCGATTCGCCTCGCCGTGCCGACGGTGGAGCGGGCGGGCGAAGTCGCCGGGCGTCTGTATGCGCTCTCGACGGCCGGCAGCCTCGTCGGCACCCTCGTCTCCGCGCTCCTCTTGATCCCGCTCGTCGGCACCCGCCGCACCTTCCTCGTGTTCGCGCTCGCGATCGCGGTGATCGCCGTGCTCGGGCTGCGGCCGGCCCGCCGCTACGCGCTTGCGCCGGCCGTGATCGCGGCGCTGATCGCGCTGCCCGTCGGCACACTCAAGTCCTCGGACGCCGGCACGGTGATCCACGAGAGCGACACCGAGTACCAGTACGCGCGCGTGATCGAGTACGACGACGGGCGGCGCACGCTCGAGCTCAACGAGGGGCAGGCGGTGCACTCCGTCTACCGGCCCGAGACCGTGCTGACCGGCAACGTCTGGGACGGCCACCTGGTGCTTCCGTTCACAGCCCTCGAGGAGCCGCCGGAGCGGGTCGCGATCCTCGGCAACGCGGCGGGCACGACCTCGCGCGCGTACGAGAAGTTCTTTCCCGAGGCGCGGGTGGACGGGGTGGAGATCGACGCCGAGCTGTCGGAGATCGGCCGCGAGTACTTCGACATGACCAACCCCAACCTCGACCTCTACCACGAGGACGCGCGCCCGTTCCTGCGGCGAACCGACGCGGAGTACGACGTGATCTCGGTCGACGCCTACCGCCAGCCCTACATCCCGTTCTATCTGACGACGCGCGAGTTCTTCGAGCTCGTGCGCGACCGGCTCGCGCCGGGCGGTGTGGTGATCGTCAACGCCGGCCACCCGGAGGGCCAGGACGAGCTCGAGCAGGTGCTGGCGGCGACGATGGGGGAGGTCTTCCCGAACGTCCTGCGCGACCCGATAGAGGCGACCAACACCTTGCTGGTGGCGAGCGACGCGCCGATCGGCGCGAATGCGCTGCGGGCCGAGGCGAGCGACCTGCCGGCGGAGCTGCGCCCGGTCGCGGCCGCCGCCGTCGCGCGCCTCGAGCCGCCACTCGAAGGCGGCGACGTCTACACTGACGATCGCGCGCTGGTCGGGTGGCTGATCGACAATTCGATCGTGGACTACGCCGCGGGGGAGTAGGCGGGCGCCGAGATCGAGGCGGCTTCCGAGTGAGATGGGCCGTGGCAGGATCCGCGTGTGCGTACGATCGGAGTCGCGGAGCGCCGCGCGCGGCTGGGCCGCCGTCACAGCCTGGTGCCGGGCCATCGGGCGAGCGACGTCGTGGACGCGGCCAGGAGCATGGTGTGTCTGCACGGGACCGACCCTGCGACGATCTACCTGTCCGCCTGGGCGCGCGTCGACGACATGACGGTGACCGATCTGGATCGCGCCCTGTACCTCGACCGGTCGCTGGTCAAGCATCTCGCGATGCGCCGTACCCTGTTCGTCTTCCCGCGCGAGAGCTTGGCCTTCGCACAGTCGGGAGCGAGCGACCGGGTCGCCGTCGCCGAGCGGGGCAGGCTCATCCGCGACGTCGAGAAGGCCGGACTGCACCGGGACGGAGAGCGCTGGCTGTCCGACGCCTGCGAGCAGGTGCTGGCGGCGCTCGCCGATGGGCGGGAGGCCACCTCGTCGGAGCTGCGCGACGAGATCCCCCTGCTCGAGGGCTCGATCTCCTACGGGGAAGGCAAGTCCTGGGGTGGGCGCGCGCCGATCGGTCCTCGGGTGCTGACCATCCTGTCCGCGGCGGGGCAGATCGTGCGGGCGTCGAACGTCGGCCGATGGACCACCTCCCGGCCTCGCTGGGCCTCGCTCGAGTCCTGGCTGGGGGAGGAGATCGCGCCCTGTCCGGAAGCCGAGGGCGTGGCGCGCCTGGTCGAGCACTGGCTGCGCGCCTTCGGGCCCGGTACGGCGGCCGACATCAAGTGGTGGCTCGGCTCGACCGTCGGGGCCGTGCGGAGGGCGCTGGGGGACCTCCACGCGGTCGAGGTCGATCTCGACAAGCAGACCGGGTACCTGCTGCCCGACGACCTGGATGCGACCGACCCGGTCCAGCCGTGGGCCGCGCTCCTGCCGCCGCTCGATCCGACCACGATGGGCTGGTCCGAGCGGGACTGGTACCTCGGCCCATACAAGGAGCAGCTGTTCGATACCAGCGGCAACGCCGGACCTACCGCCTGGTGGGACGGGCGGATCGTGGGCGGGTGGCGCCAGAGCGATGCCGGCGACGTCGGCCTGCAGATGCTCGAGGATGTCGGGGCGGAGGGGCTGCGCGCCCTCGAGCACCAGGCGGCTCGCCTGACCGACTGGCTGGCCGGCACGCGCGCGCTGCCGAGGTTCCCCTCGCCGCTGTCGAAGGCTGTCGCGGGCACGGGCGGGTGAAGGCTGCACCATCGCCGAGGTCTCTCGGCGTCGACGGAGCCGGCCCCCGTTCCTCCGTGAGTAGCCCGGCGAAGGCCTGGGTACCTTGGAAGAGGAGCGACGGAGGAGAGAGGCATGAGCCACCGCAAGTACGAGCTCGGCTCCTACGAGGAGATGCGCGCCGCGCACCGCTGGGAGGTCCCCGAGCGCTACAACATCGCGAGCGACGTCTGCGACAAGCACCCGCGCGACAAGCTGGCGATGGTCTGGGAGGACTGGCGCGGCGCCGAGCGGGAGGTGAGGTTCGGCGAGCTGCAGGACCTCTCGCGGCGCTTCGCCAACGTGCTCGCCGCCAACGGCGTCGAACGCGGCGACCGCGTCGCCACGCTGCTTCCGTCGCTGCCGGAGACCGCAGCGGCCTTCTTCGGGACGTATCGGTCGGGCGCCATTCTCCTGTCGATGTCGGTGCTCTACGGCGACGAGGGCATCCAGCACAGGCTGAAGGACTCGGGCGCCAAGGCGGTCGTGACCGACACCGCGAACCGCGACCGGATACCCGAGGGCCTGGCCGAGGTCGTCCTCGTGCTCGACTCGCCGGACGGCTCAGACGGCGGCGAGCGCCGGGCGGACGACGTGGACCTCGGCGCCGCGCTCGAGCAGGCGTCGGACCGCCACGAGGCCGTGGACACCTCCGCCGATGATCCGGCGCAGCTCTACTACTCCTCGGGCACGACCGGGCTCGCGAAGGGGATCCTCCACGCGCACCGCTACATCCTCGGCCATGAGGAGTTCGAGTTCTGCCACGACGTGCGCAAGGACGAGCTCTTCCACGGCTCCGGCGAGTGGGCGT
>JBPCPH010000043.1:0-2760 GCA_050999415.1 Thermoleophilaceae bacterium | reverse complement strand
CTCAACGTGCTGACCCTTCGCGGCGGGCAGATCAGCGACGTGACCGCCTTCGTCGCTCGGGCCACGCAACTGCCCGAGCGCGACGTCTACGAGCGGTGGCCGGAGCAGCCTGCCGATCCCGTCAAAGTCGCCGCCGCCTTCGAGCGCTTCGGTCTGCCGGCCGAGCTTCCGGGCTAAGAGCCTCTCAACCCGGCCGCAGCATTCGCTCCACGGCCTCGACGAGGCGGCCGGCCACCGCTTCGCACTCGGCGGGGTCCGGCGCCTCGACCATGACCCTGACCAGGGGCTCGGTACCGGATGCCCGGACGAGCACCCGGCCGCGGCCCTCGAGCGCTTCGCTCTCGCGCTCGACCGTGCTCCATACGACATCGGCGGAGGCCAGCGCGGAGCCATCGGCCACCTCGACGTTCACGAGCCGCTGGGGCAGCTTGACCATCGCGTCGCGCTCTGAGAGGTCGCGTCCCGCGAGCGCCTCGAGCGTCAACAGCGCCCCAGCGGTCCCGTCGCCCGACGGCACGAAGCCGGTCTCGATGATGTGCCCCGACTGCTCTCCGCCGAGCGCCCAGCCGCGCTCGAGCAGCGCGGCCAGCACGTGGCGGTCGCCGACCGGCGTCGTCGCGACGGCGATCCCGGCCGCGTCCATCGCCTGGTGAAATCCGTAGTTGGTCATCACGGTCACCGCCACGCCGTCCTTCGGTAGCCGGCCGGCGCGACGCAGGTGGATCGCCGCCAGAGCGGTCAGCTCGTCGCCGTCGACGATCGCGCCGCTTCGGTCCACCCCCAGCACGCGGTCGCCGTCACCGTCGAACGCGAACCCGGCATCGTGACCGCCTTCGGTCACCCGTGCGACCAGCGGGTCGAGGTGGGTCGAGCCGCAGCCGCGGTTGATGTTGCGCCCGTCGGGGTCGCAGCCCATTACGTCCACCTCGGCGCCGAGGCGTCTGAAGATCTCAGGGGCCACTCTGTAGGTCGCGCCGTTGGCACAGTCGAGCGCGACCCGCAGACCACGGAGGTCGAGGTCGCGGAAGCGGAGCTCCAGCTCGCGCAGGTAGTCGCCGCCCGCGCCGTGCAGCTCGCGCACCCGCCCCGGCGCGGGCGAGCCTCGAACGGCGGACGACTCGGCGCTTTCCCGGTCGACGAGGCTCTCGATGCGTCGTTCCTGGTCGTCGGAGACCTTGGTCCCGTCGGGCCCGAAGAACTTGATCCCGTTGTCCTCGTACGGGTTGTGGGACGCGGAGACGACCACCGCCAGGTCGAGGCCGAAGCGCCGCACGAGCAGCGCGGCTCCCGGCGTGGGCAGGACGCCGCCCAGCAGGGCGTCGCCTCCGGCGGCAGCGACCCCCGCGGCGAGCGCGGCCTCGAGCATGTGCCCGGACTCGCGCGTGTCGCGCACGACCAGGACCTGGGGTGCTTCGCCGGCCACCGCCGCCGTGCCGCGGCCGAGCGCGAGCGCGAGCTCCGCCGTGAGCCGCTCGCCGACGCGCCCGCGGACGCCGTCGGTGCCGAAGAGGCGCGGAGCCTGGGAGATCGCGTCGGCCGGCGCGGCGGGCGCCGTGGCTCTACCCGAGACCGCCATCGAGAGCTAGCGCTTCGAGAACTGAGGCCGCTTGCGCGCCTTCTTGAGGCCGGCCTTCTTGCGTTCCTTGGCGCGCGGGTCGCGCGTCAGATAGCCGCGGCGCTTGAGCTCCTCGCGGAGCGCGGGGTCGGCCTCAACGAGCGCGCGGGCCACTCCGTGCCGGAGCGCGCCGGCCTGGGATGACACCCCGCCACCGTGGAGTCGCGCGACCACGTCCATGCGTGACTCATAGCCGGCCGCCGCCAGCGGCTGGCGGGCCGTGGCCTGAAGCCCGTGGCGGGGGAAGAACTGCTCGAGCGTGCGGCCGTTGACGGTGTAGTTGCCGCCGCCCGGCTTGAGGATCACGCGCGCGACCGCCGTCTTGCGCTTGCCGGTGGCCTGGTAGCGAGCGTCGGCGGCCAGGTCGCGCGGCGCAAGGGGCGCCGGCTCGGCCGCGCCCGGGGCCTCCTCGGGCGCGGTGGGCAGGGCCTCGTCGGCGGTCGCCTCGGGCTCGGGCTCGGCGTACCGCTCGGCGGCCGCCGTCTCGAACTGGTCCTCCTGGCGCGCCGGGTCGTCGAGGACGAGGTCCGGCTCGAGGTCGGCCCCCGGGACGACCTCGGGCTGCTCGCCAGCGCCGCCCTCCCCGGCACCTCCACGCCGCTCGCGGGCGCGGGCCGGTCGCTTTGGGTCGGCGTCGGAGTCGTCGGGCGGAGGTTGCTCCGGCGCGTCGCCGGCGCCTTCGCCCCCGGCCTCGGCCTCGGCCTGCGGCTTGGCGGGAGTGGGCTCGTCGGCATCGGGCTCGTCGGCACCGGGCGTCTGAGCGTCCGCCTCTGGGGCAGAGTCCGGGCCCTCGGCCCCGGGGGCCTCGTCCTCGGTGTCCGGGGAGCCCGACTGGTCGCCAGGCGCCTCACCCTCGGAAGCCGTGGGGGTGCCCGGCTGGTCTTCGGGCGCCTGGCTCTCGGAGGCGCCGGGCACCTCCTGGCCGTCGCCCTCGGGCACACCCTCCTCGCGCGGCTCCTGCCGCTCGTCCTCGATCGTCATGCGTCCACCTCCATGGGCGCCGGCCGCTGCGCCGCGTGGGGGTGCTCGGGGCCGGGGTAGATCTTGAGCTTGCGAAGCTGCTGGCGCGCGAGCCGGTTGCGGGGCATCATGCCCTTCACCGCGAGCCGCAGGACTTCCTCGGGACGGCGGTCGAGCATCTGCGC
>JBPCPH010000040.1:0-7577 GCA_050999415.1 Thermoleophilaceae bacterium | reverse complement strand
GCGTGTTGCAGGCGAGCTTCGACTGGCCGTTGATCTTCACCCCGCACGAGCCGCAGATCGCGGCACGGCAGGAGCAGCGGATGCCGATCGAGGCGTCCTCGTCGTCCTTGACCTTCAGGATGCCGTCGAGCACCGAGCGCTCGGGGTCGAGCTCGACGTCGAAGTCCTGCCAGTAGGCCGCCTCCCCGGACTCCGGGTCGTAGCGGCGGATCTTCAGCGCGTAGTCGGGCATGGTCTGCGGGCGTGGGGGCGCTCGTCAACGCCTAGTACGTGCGCTCCTCGGGCTGCCACTGGGTCAGCGTGACCTCGGAGTAGGAGACCTCGGGCTCGGCGCCGTTGCGGCTCACGTTGATGTGCTTCAGCCAGTCTTCGTCGTCGCGCTCGGGATGGTCCGTACGGTACTGCGCGCCCCGACTCTCGCGCCGCTCGAGCGCGCTCAGGACGATCGCCTCGGCGTTGTCGAGCATGAAGCCGAGCTCGACCACTCCCAGCACGTCCTGGTTGAAGACCGTCCCCTTGTCGTCGGTGGAAACGCTCGCCGCCTCCTCCTTGAGGCGCTGCACCACCTCGAGCGCCTCGGTGAGGCCGGCCTCCTCGCGAAACACCGCCACGTGCCTGTCCATCGTCTGGCCGAGCTCGCGCTTCAGCTCCGCGACCCGGCGTCCCTTGCGCTCGCGCGCGACGACGTCGAGGATCAGCCGCCGCTCGTCCTCGAGCTGCGACTGAGCGACCTTCGGCGCCCCCATCGCCTTGCCGCGCTTGGCGGCATGGGCGCCGGAGCGGCGGCCAAAGATCAGCGTGTCGAGCAGGGAGTTGGCGCCCAGGCGGTTGCCGCCGTGGACGGACACGCACGCGACCTCGCCCGCCGCGTAGAGCCCGGGCACGGAGGTCCGGCCGTCGGTGTCGGTCTTGACGCCGCCCATCGCGTAGTGGTTGCCCGGCTTGATGTGGATCGGCTCCTTGGTGATGTCCACGTTCGCGAAGTCACGCCCCACGTTGACGATCTCGCGAAGCGACTCCTGGATCCGCTTGCGCGGCACGACGGTGATGTCGAGCGCCACGGTGCCGTCACCGAACCCCCGCCCCTCGTCGATCTCGGTCTGCTCCGCGCGCGAGACGACGTCGCGGGAGGCGAGCTCCATCTTGTTCGGCGCGTACTTCTCCATGAAGCGCTCGCCCTCGGCGTTGTAGAGGTGCGCGCCCTCGCCGCGCGCGCCCTCGGTGATCAGGAGGCCGAGCCCGGCGAGCGTGGTCGGGTGGTACTGGACCATCTCCATGTCCATCAGCGGCGCGCCGGCGCGGTAGGCCATAGCGATGCCGTCGCCCGTGCAAACGAGCGCGTTGGTGGTCGGCTGGTAGAGCTGGCCGTTGCCGCCGGAGGCGAGGATCACGGACTTCGCCCCGAACAGCTCCATCGAGCCGTCGCGGATGTTGCGCCCCACGCAGCCCGCGATCCGGCCGTCGTCGTCCTGGACGAGCGCCGTCGTGAACCACTCCTCGTAGCGGTAGACCTCGGCGCGCTTCATCAGCTGCTCGTAGAGGACGTGCAGGATCGCCTGGCCGGTGATGTCGGCCACGTAGTAGGTGCGAGCCGCGGAGGCGCCGCCGAAGGCTCGCGTGCCGAGCTTTCCCTCCTCGTTGCGGTGGAAGGTCACCCCGAGGTGCTCGAGGTCGAGGATCTCCTGCGGCGCCTCGCGGCACATGATCTCGATGGCGTCCTGGTCGCCGAGGTAATCGGAGCCCTTCACGGTGTCGAAGGCGTGCGACTCCCAGCTGTCCTCGGGGCCCAACGCGGCGTTGATGCCCCCCTGGGCGGCGTTCGAGTGCGAGCGGACGGGGTGGACCTTCGAAAGGATCCCCACCGAGACGCCCTCGTCGGCCGCGGCAAGGGCCGCGCGCTGCCCGGCCAGGCCGGCTCCGATGACGAGGACGTCGTGCTGGGGCATCAGTTCGTGTACGAGTCAGCGCGCGCGAGCGCACATTCACCGCGCGCCCTGCGGCGTCCGCGCCGGCGGCAGTCTACGCAAAGCCCTGGCGGTCGCTACGTCGCGACGCCCGCGGGCCGCAGCGCCCGACGTACCTGCTGGAGCGTCACGACGCCGCGCAGGATCCCGTCGCGATCAACGGCCATGACCGCCCCGAGCCGCTGGAGCCCCTCGGTGCGCGAGCCGATGACCTCCTCGAGCGAGTCCTCGGTGTCCACCTTCAGCGTTCCGGCCGCGTCGCGCGTCATGACCGAGTCGATCGTCGTCGCGCGCCGCCGCTCCTCGTCGATCGACTCCACCTCGCCGCTGGTCACGAGCCCAAGCAGGCGGCCGCCCGCGTCCACGACCGGGAACCACGGCCAGCGGTATCGCAGGAAGAACTCCTCGTGCGCACGCTCCAGGCTCGCGTCGGCGGGGATCGCGACCGGCTGGGCGTCCATCACGTCGGCCACGCGGACGCCGGCGATCTGCGAGGAGACGCGCGACTGGACCACTGCCGTGCGCGCGGCCTGGCCCAGCATGAGGCCGATCAGCACGAGCCAGACGCCGGTTATGAAGACCCCGTTCAGCAGCAGGATCGCGCCGCCGACCATCATCAGGTAGGAGAAGCCGCGCCCGAGCGTCGCGGCGAAGCGCGTCGCCTTGCCGCGGTCGCCCGTGACCTTCCAGGCGATCGAGCGCGCGATGCGCCCCCCGTCGAGCGGGAAGCCCGGCAGCAGGTTGAACAGCAGCACGAGCAGGTTGACGAACGCGAGGTAGCCGAGCACCGTCTCGACCGCGCCCGCCCGCGCGTCGAGCAGGACCGCGCGCTCGAAGCCGTCGGCGCCGACGAGCAGCACGCCCGCGACCGCGCACGCCACGACGATCGCGAGCGTGACGAGCGGCCCGGCGACCGCGATCCGGAACTCGACTCCCGCCGAGTCGCTGTCGCGCCGCATCTTCGCCACGCCGCCGAAGAGCCAGAGGTCGATGCCGGCGATCCCGATGCCGTTGCGGATCGCGACGATCGCGTGGCCGAGCTCGTGCAGCACGACCGAGGTGAAGAACAGCAGCGCGCTGACCGTGGCGAGCGCGAACGCGAGAATCGGCTCGTCGGGGAAGAGCGCGTCGTAGGTCCCCGACAGCAGGTAGATGATCAGGAACAGGACGAGGAACCAGCTCGGGTCCACGCCGATGCGGACGCCGGCGACGGTCGCAAGCTTTAGCGAGCGGCCCCCGAGCACGTTCTCATGGTTTCATACCGGCCGTGCCGCACAGCGTCACTTTCATCCGCGGCGACGGGACCGGTCCCGAGATCTCCGAAGCGGTGCGCCGCGTCCTCGAGGGCACGGGCGTCGAGTTCGAGTGGGACTGGCAGGACGCCGGCGCCGACGTCTACGAGCAGGAGGGCACCCCGCTGCCGGACCGCGTGCTCGAGTCGGTCCGCGAGCGCAAGCTGGCGATCAAGGGGCCGATCACCACCCCGGTCGGCTCGGGCTTTCGCTCGATCAACGTCGCCCTGCGCAAGGAGCTCGACCTCTACGCGTGCCTGCGCCCGTGCAAGGCCTACGAGGGCGTTCGAACCCGCTTCCCGGAGACCGACATCGTGGTGGTTCGCGAGAACCACGAGGACCTCTACGCCGGCGTCGAGTACGAGCTCGGCGACGAGGCCACCGCGAAGCTGCGCGAGTTCATCAAGGAGACCGAGGGCACCGAGCTGCGCGAGGACGTCGGCGTCTCGATCAAGCCGATCTCGGTGTACGGCACCAAGCGGATCGTGCGTGAGGCGTTCGAGTACGCGAGGGCCTACGGTCGCCACAAGGTGACCGCCGTGCACAAGGCCAACATCATGAAGTACACCGATGGGCTCTTCCTCCAGACGGCGCGCGAGGTGGCCGCCGAGGAGTACGCGGACATCGAGTTCGAGGACAGGATCGTGGACAACCTGTGCAACCAGCTCGTGTCGCGCCCGGAGGAGTACGACGTCGTGGTGCTTCCGAACCTCTACGGGGACATCGTCTCGGACCTCGGCGCCGGCCTGATCGGCGGCCTCGGCGTTGCGCCCGGGGCGAACGTCGGGGACGACTACGCGGTCTTCGAGGCGGTCCACGGTTCCGCCCCGAAGTACAAGGGACAGAACAAGGTGAACCCGATGGCGCTGATGCTCTCAGGGGTAATGCTGCTTCGCCACATCGATGAGAGCGACGCCGCGGACCGCTTGGAGGCCGCGATCGCGGACGTGATCCGCGTGGGTGACTCGGTCACCTACGACATGAAGCCGACGCGCGACGACCCCTCCGCGGTCGGTACCTCCGACGTGGCCGACGCGGTCATCGCGAAGATGAACGGCGCGGCGAAGTGACCGGTCGTGCGCCAGAGCGCTAGGTCGCTACGTACCCTCGCCCTTCCTTCTTCACCGCGCCTTCGCTCTGGAGGCCGGCGAGCACCCGGTACAGGTAGTTCTTGTGCTTGACCTTGAGCCGGTCGGAGAGGTCGGCGACCGTGATGCCGGGGTTCTGCCGCACCGCGCTCAGTGTCTGCTCGGCGCGCGTGCCGCCGCGGCGCCTGCGACCGCGGCCGTTGGCGGAGCGACCGCGGGTCGAGCCGCGCGGCCTGCCCGGCCCGCGGCGCGGGGCCTCGATCCCCTTCAGGGCGGACTTCGCGCGCTCGAGCTTGAGGAACTCCTCATGGAGCGGGCGCAGCTCCTTCAGTCGCTTGTCGATGTCAGTTCGAGTCTGGTCCAAAAAGTCAGTCATGTCACTCCTTGAAATGAGGTGAGTTCACTTTGCGGCGAAAGATAACTGTAGTAGGTGCGGGTAATGTCGGTGCAACGACTGCACAGAGAATTGCCGAGCGCGATTACGCCGACGTCGTGATCGTCGACATTGTCGAGGGCCTTCCCCAAGGCAAGGCGCTCGACCTGAACCAGTCGGGCCCGATCGTGGGCTACGAGCCGAACGCCGCGGGCACGAACGGGTACGAGGAGACCGCGGGGTCGGACATCGTGGTGATCACGTCGGGCTCTCCGCGCAAGCCGGGCATGAGCCGCGACGACCTGCTGGAGACCAACAAGGGCATCGTCGGCAGCGTCGCCTCGGAGGTCGCGGAGCGCTCTCCGGACGCGGTCGTGATCGTGGTGACCAACCCGCTCGACGCGATGTGTCACGTCGCGTCCGACACCACGAACTTCCCGCGCCAGCGCGTCGTGGGGATGGCCGGGATACTCGACTCGGCGCGCTTTCGCACGTTCCTGGCGTGGGAGCTCGGCGTGTCGGTTCGCGACGTGACAGGGTTCGTGCTCGGCGGCCACGGCGACACGATGGTCCCGGTGGTGAGCTACTCGAGCGTCGCCGGGATCCCCATCACCCAGCGCCTCGCCGACGATCGCATCGAGGAGATCGTGCAGCGCACGCGCGACGGCGGCGCCGAGGTCGGGAAGCTGCTCCAGAAGGGCTCGGCCTTCTACGCGCCCTCCGCGGCGACGGTGGAGATGATCGACGCGATCGTGTTCGATCAGAAGCGCGTCCTGCCGTGCGCCGCACTGTATCAGGGCGAGTACGGGACCGGCGGCCTGTTCGTGGGCGTCCCCGTCCGGCTCGGAAAGGAGGGCGTGGAGGAGATCATCGAGATCGACCTCGGCGATCGTGAGAAGCAGGACCTCGACGAGTCGGCGGGCGCGGTGCGCGAGCTCGTCGACGCGATGGCGAAGCTGTAGCCCGCTCAGCGCGGCCCGCCGCGGCGGTCCCGGCCGTGGCGTGGCTACGCCTCCGCCATGTTCTTGAGGCGATCGAGCGAGCGCTTCATCTCGCGCTGGGCGGTGCGGCTTACGGCGCGCCCGGCGAGCCGGCCCGCGCCGCCGCCGGGCAGCTCGTACTCGTTCGCGTAGGAGAAGCGCGTCCCGCCGTCGCGCTCGACGAACTCGTAGACCACGCGCGCCTGCGTCCAGACCGGTCCGCGGCCCTCCCACACGACCCGGCGCGGGCAGTCGTCCTCAGCCACGCGCCAGTGCACCTTGAAGCGCCGGCCGGCGATCTTCAGGCACTGGGTGAGCGCGGACCCCTTCCTCAGCTCGCCCGACGGCGCCTCGAGTAGGTCCTCGTGGATCGAGACCCACTCCCCGAGGCGGTGCGGGTCCATCACCAAGCCGTACACCCTCTCCGGCGCGGCCTTCACGTCGACCTCCGCGTCGATCCTCATCGCGCCGCCAGCGGCTCGCTCGCCTCCCACTCGCGCAGCGCGCGCTCGATCGCACGGTGAAACGGCCTGAGCGTCATCCGGTAGAGGTCGCGGGCGGCGTCGTCGCGCGGGAGGAGGTCGGTCTCGAGGCTCTCCATCAGCGGTCGGACCAACCCCAACGGCTGCTCGGTGAGGGCGCTAACGACGGCGCTGGTGACGGGCGTGACCGTGGCCGGCAGCCCTACCGGCGCCCGGCCGACCCCCATCTGTTCGCCGATCCCCTCGATCATGCGCGCGTAGGAGACCACGTCGGGCCCTGCGATGTCGAGCGATCGGCCCGCGGCGGCCTCGATCTGAGGCGTCCGCGCGAGGTACTCGATCGCGTCGCGCTCGTCGATCGGTTGGGTGCGGTTCTCACGCCAGGCGGGCAGCGGGAGCACCCGCAGGCGCTCGACGAGCCGGACGAGGATGCGAAAGGACGACGAGCGCGCCCCGATGAGGATCGACGCCCTCAGCGCAGTGGACCGCGGGACGGCCTCGAGCAGCGTCCGCTCGACCTCGACGCGCGAGCGAAGGTGCGCGGAGGCCGTTCCACCCGCGGGCATGATCCCCCCGAGGTACACCACCCGCTCGACTCCGGCGGCGGCGGCCGCGCGCGCGAAGTTGTCCGCGGCGCGGCGATCGCGGCTCGAGAAGTCGCCTTCATTGTCCGCGGCCCGCGACGGCCGCGGGCCGTCCATCGAATGGACGAGGTAGTACGCGGTGCGGCACCCCTCGAGCGCGCGCTCGAGGCCGCGCCCCGTCACGACGTCCACCATCACCGTCTCGGCGCCCGGCAGCGGCGCGAGGGCCCTCTCGTCGCGCGCCGCCGCGCGCACCGCACGGCCCTCGGCGAGCAGGCGCTCGACAAGGCGACCGCCCACGTACCCGGTCGCGCCGGTGACTAGCTCCATGTCGGAGTGAGCTGGGCCATCGAAGGCGCTCATGCTCGCTGATACGTCGCGCCGAGGCGGGGGGGACCAGTCGGCCGCGTCGTCGCTTCTCCGTAAGCAGTCATGCCTAAGCTTGAAGCGTCATTCGCGAGCGAGGCAATGGAGGCCCGATGAGCACGAAGGTCGACAAGACCGAGGAACAGTGGCGCGAGGAGCTCACGCCCGAGCAGTACAAGGTCCTTCGCAAAAAGGGCACGGAGGCGCCGTTCACGGGCCGCTATGTGGAGACGAAGGCCGACGGCACCTACCGCTGCGCGGCGTGCGGCGCAGAGCTCTTCTCCTCCGACACCAAGTTCGAGTCGGGGACCGGCTGGCCGAGCTTCTGGGAGGCGGCGAAGCCCGGAGCGGTGGAGCTGCGGCCCGACAAGAGCTTCTTCATGCGCCGCACCGAGGCGGTCTGCGCGCGGTGCGAGTCGCACCTCGGGCACGTCTTCGACGACGGCCC
>JBPCPH010000014.1:0-6273 GCA_050999415.1 Thermoleophilaceae bacterium | reverse complement strand
GGGGGATGCTCGACGTCCGGAACGCGGGCACGCTGCTGCGCCTGCTCCCCGGGTGGCTCGCGGGGCAGCCGGGCGGGTGGTGGACGCTCACCGGCGATGAGTCGATCATGCGGCGGCCAGTCGATCGCGTCGCCGAGCCGCTGCGGCGGATGGGCGCGCAGATCGAGGCGCGCGACGGGCGCCTGCCACCGCTCACTATCCACGGCGTCGACCTTACGGGCGCCGAGCACGAGCTCCCGACCGCGAGCGCGCAGGTCAAGTCCTGCCTGCTGATCGCCGGAATGCTGGCCGAGGGCGAGACGATCGTGCGCGAGCCGGCTCCGAGCCGCGACCACACCGAGCGCATCCTCAGGCGTGCCCGGGTGCCCTTCGACCACGAGGCAGGGGCGCTTCGGATCAGGCAGGTGGACGAGCTGGAGCTGGACGAGCTGACGGTGCCGGGCGACGCCTCCTCGGCGGCGTTCGCCGTGGCCGCAGCAGCCTGCGTCGAGCGGTCGCGCATCGTGGTAGAGGACGTGGGGCTGAACTGGACCCGCACAGCCTTCCTGCGGATCGCAACTCGTATGGGGGCGGTCGTGCTCGGGGACCTCGAGGAGCCGCCGGCGGCCGGGGCCGGCGCCCCGCCGCCCGACGAGCCTGTCGGTGAGCTCGACGTGGCCGCCGCCCCGCTCGAGGCGACGAGCGTCGACGCAGCGGAGGTGCCGCTCGCGATCGACGAGCTGCCGCTGGTCGCGCTCATGGGCTGCTTCGCCGAGGGCCAGACCGTGGTGCGCGGCGCGGCCGAGCTGCGCTACAAGGAGAGCGACCGGATCACGACGGTCGTGGGCGGGTTGCGCGGGCTGGGCGCACAGATCGAGGCGCTCGAGGACGGCTTCGCCGTGCACGGGACGGGCGGGCTGGAGGGCGGCACGCTCGACGCCGGCGGCGACCACCGGATGGCGATGCTCGGGGCGGTGGCCGGGCTCGCGTCGCGGCGCGGGGTCGAGGTGAGCGGCATGGAGGCCGCCGCGGTCTCCTACCCGGCGTTCGAGTCGGACCTGGGGCGCCTTCTCGCTCGCTGAGCCGCGCGTGGGCGGACGGGGGCGCCCGCCCGCCCCGGGTAGCCTTGCGCGCTCATGGTCGTGGCGATCGACGGTCCCGCCGGGGCGGGGAAGAGCACCGTCGCGCGCGCGACGGCGGTGGCGCCCGGCTTCACCTCCCCCGCCTCGGACGTGGTGTCCCGCGCGGCGGCGCTGGCGCTGATTGAGGGCGGCGGCGAGCCGGCCGACCGCGCCGCCGAGCTCAAGATCGACTTCGGCGAGCGGGTCGTGGTCAACGGTCGCGACGTGACCCAGGACATCCGCGCGCCGGAGGTGTCCGAGGCGGCGTCGCGGATCGCGGTGGAGCCCGGCGTGCGCACCGCGCTCGTCGACAAGCAGCGCGCGCTGCTGGACGCCGGCGATTGGGTCGCGGAGGGGCGCGACATCGGCACGGTGGTCGCGCCGGGCGCCGAGCTCAAGGTCTTCCTCACCGCCGCGCCGGAGGAGCGCGCCCGGCGGCGAGCCACAGAGCTGGGCGCGGACTGGCGCACCGTGCTAGCCGATCAGACCCTGCGCGACGAGCAGGACCGCTCGCGCGAGGCCTCGCCGTTGCGGGCCGCCGACGACGCCGTGGAGCTCGACACCACCGGCCGGACGGTCGAGGAGGTCGTCGAGGAGATCGTGGCGCTCGCGCGCCGGAGCGCACGATGAGCGTCGCGACCGGCCCCTCGCCGCTCGCGAAGGTCGCCGTGGTGGGCTACCCCAACGTCGGCAAGTCCACGCTCGTCAACCGGCTGACCGGGGCGCGCGAGGCCGTGGTCCACGAGCAGCCCGGCGTCACCCGCGATCGCAAGGAGCTCGAGTGCGACTGGAACGGCCAGTCGTTCCTGCTCGTGGACACCGGCGGGGTGGACGAGTCCGAGCGGGGCGGCATCGCGCCGGCCGTCAGGGCGCAGGCGCGCCACGCGATCTCCGAGTCGGCCATCGTGGTCCTGGTCGTGGACGCGCGAGCCGGCATCCGCCCCGGCGACGACGAGCTGGCGCGCGAGCTGCGCTCGGCGCCGGTCCCGGTGCTCGTGGCCGCGAACAAGATCGACGATGTGTCGGCCATCCCGCTCGCCGCCGAGTTTCACGGGCTGGGGCTCGGCGACCCGGTGGCGGTGTCCGCGGCGCAGGGGCTCGGCACGGGCGACCTGCTCGACCGCGTCGCGGCGGCGGTCGCGGAGGCCGCGTCCCCGCTGTCCGGGGCGGACGCGCTCGCTCCCCGCCTGGCCGTCATCGGCCGCCCGAACGTCGGCAAGTCCTCGCTCGTGAACGCCTTCCTCGGCCAGGACCGCGTGATCGTCTCAGAGCTCGCGGGCACGACGCGCGACGCGATCGACACCCGGCTCGAGCTCGACGGACGCGAGGTCGTGCTCGTGGACACCGCGGGCCTGCGCCGGCGCGCGAAGGTCGCCGGGAGCGTGGACTACTACGCCCAGCTTCGCTCCGAGCGGGCGGCCGCCCGGGCCGACGTGGCGATCGTGGTGTGCGACGCCGCGGAAGGGCTTCGCAGCGAGGACCTGCGCGTGGCCGAGGTCGCGATGCGAAGCGGCTGCGCGACCGTTGTCGCGCTCAACAAGTGGGACGTCGGAACGACCGACCTCGACGACGCCGCCGCGCGCGGCCGCGCGAAGCTCCGCCTCCGGCCGCGCCTGATGACGGTCTCCGCGCGGACCGGCCGCGGCGTCGCGCGGCTGCTGCGGGAGGCCGTCGCGCTTGCCGATCGCGCCGCGCTGCGGATCGCGACCGCCGAGCTCAACCGCTTCCTGTCCGACCTCCAGGCCGTGCGGGAGCCGCCGACGGTCCGCGGCCGCCGGCTCCGCCTCTACTACATGACCCAGTACGAGACCCGCCCGCCCCGCTTCGCGATCCAGGTCTCGGACCGCGGCCGCGTTACCCGCGACTACGCCTTCTTCCTCGAGAATCGCCTCCGCGAGCGCTACGGCATGGAGGGCGTCCCGCTCGTAATCGACTACCGCGGGCGCGACGACGGCCGGCGGCGCCCCGAGCGGTCCGGGCGGGCTCGCGACACCGCCAGATAGGCCCAGCACCCCGGCCGGACCTCCTGAGCGCTGCTCCGCGTAGACGGGGCAGTGATCGGCTCCCGGCTGGAGGAAGAGATGGCGCGACGAATGATCGGATCTGTGGTGCTGGCGCTGGTGCTTGCGGCCATTGCGGTGGGCGCGGCCCCGGCGTACGGCGACGGGCTTCCCGTTCCCGGCGTGGCCGATGCCGGACCTGGAGGGGTCGCGCTTCCGGGCGGCGAGGATCGCTACGTCGCCCTGCCGGCCGGCAAGGACACCCTGGTGGCTCGCGTGCAGGCCGACGGCGGGGAGGTCCGTCGCTCGACGGTCCTCGAGGGCGACTACACCGTCCCCGCAGTGGCTCTCGACGGTTCTCCGGACGGGCTGTCGGCGGATGGAGGAACGCTGACGCTGATCAACCCGCGGCAGCGCCCCGCGAGGAGACCTCCTTCATCGTCCTGGACACGAGCAACCTTGCCATTCGCGAGCGCATCACGCTTCGGGGGGACTTCAGCTTCGACGCGATGTCGCCGGACGGCTCTCGCCTCTACCTGGTCGAGTACCTGTCCCGCCGCGACGCGACGGAGTACGCCGTCCGCGCCTACGACCTGCCCAGCGGGCGCCTGCTGCCCGAGCCGATCGAGGATCCCGACGAGCCCGCGTCGGAGATGGGCGGTTATCCGATCACGCGCTCGGCGAGCCCGGACGGCCGCTGGGCCTACACGCTCTACGACGGGTCCGGCGGCCACCCGTTCGTCCACGCGCTGGACACAGCGCGGGGCGAAGCAGTCTGCATCGACCTCCACGGGCTCAACGGCAACCTCAACAACCTGCGCTTCGAGGTGAGCCCCGACGGAGGCGAGCTCGCCGTCGTCGGGCGCGAGGGACCGGTCACGCTGGTCGATACGCAGACGTTCGAGACCAGCGATCCGCCGCAGCCGCCCGATCCCGCCGCCGAGACGGATGACGGCGGCGTGCCGTGGGGGTTCGTCGCGCCCATGGCGGTCGTACTGCTGCTCGGAGCGATCGCCCTGGGGTCGGCCATGCACAGCCGACGGCGGCTCCACCCCGACGCGACGCGCGGGCTCGCGCCCGAGCTGGACGACCCCGCGCCTGCGCGCGACGACGACGCGTTCGTTGCGGGTCCGCGCTGAGCCGCGCTCGGCGGTAGCGGGGCGCTTTGTCAGCGCACAGAGGGGTTGAGTCGCCCGCCTTCCGAGCGGGCGGGTGGCAGCGCCAGGTCGAGCTACTCCGGTTCGGGCCGCTCCTCGCCGGGCCAGCTGCCCGTGACGCCGTAGAAGCCCTGGCGCGAGAAGCGCTCGACTACCGCCCGGCTGACCTGGAACACCGCTCCGCGGAGGGCCATCGCCGCGAGCAGCTTTGCCCAGGAGGGGTCGCGGTGCTCGGGCTCGGGCGGTTCCTCCTCGTCGATCAGGCCCCAGACTCGCTCGAAGACCTTCTTGCCGAGGAAGCCTCCGAGGAAGCCTCCGATCACGCTCACCGGGATGAAGAGGATCTTCGCCATTCGCTTCTCCTCACTTCGTCTTGGGTTCGTCAGGTTCCTCGCGGGGCGCGAGCTGAATCTCTCGCCCCGCGTCCGGCACGCCTGCCTCGAGCTCACGCGTCCGCTCGAGCTCGGCGTTCAGCTCGGCGCCGAGCAGCACGGCGATGTTGGTGATCCAGAGCCAGACCAGAAAGGTGATCACGCCGCCGAGCGTGCCGTAGGTCTCGTCGTACGAGCCGAAGTTGGCGACGTAGAAGGCGAAGCCGATCGAGGCGAGCACCCACAGCAGGAGCGCCACGACGCTCCCGGGCGTCACCCAGCGAAAACCCGGCTGCTTGACGTTCGGCGCGACGTAGTAGAGCAGCGCGATCATCGTCACGACGACTAGCACCAGCACCGGCCACTTCGCGATCGTCCAGACGGTCACCGCGGTGTCGCCGATGCCGAGGGGGCCCGCCACGGCGTCCACGAGCGGGCCGGTGAGCACGAGCGCCAGCGCGGTGGCCGCGAGCAGAAGGACCATCACCAGCGTCACCGCGATCTGGAGCGGCCGCAGCTTCCAGAACGGCCGGCCCTCGTCGGTCTCGTAGATCTTGTTCGAGGCGCGCATGAAGGCTCCGACGTAGCCGGACGCCGACAGCAGCGCGCCGGCCAGCCCGACCACGAACAGCACGCCGGCGGTCTGCTCGCTCTGGGTGATGCTCTCGATCGGCTCGGTGAAGGTGTCGGCAGCCGACGCCGGACCGAGCTCCGTGACTATGTCGGTGACGGTGCGGGTCGTGGTCTGCGGGTCGCCGAACAGGCCGAGCAGCGAGACGAGCACTATCAGCATCGGGAACACCGAGAGGATGCCGTAGTAGGTGAGCGCGGCCGCCCGGTCGGTCAGGTCGTCCTCCTGGAACTCGGAGACGGTTCGCTTGAGCGCGGGCAAGAGCGACCGGCGGTCGAGGTCGCGCAGGCGGGCGGACGGCCGCTGGCTGTCCGTGTCCGATCGTTCGCGCATGGGCAGGCGGCGCGCCGCATCGCGGCCGCCACCCCGGCCAGCTTAGACAGGATCTAGCCGGCCCAGAGCTCCGCGGGCGTCCGGCCGCGCGCCTAACGTGGCCGCGTGATCGCCAAGGTCGAGCCGCTCACGCCGGCACGCTCGCTGCGTGGGCCGTTCGACTACCGGGTGCCGAGCCACATGGCGGAGGTGGACGTCGGCAGCATGCTCGTCGTCCCCTTCGGCCGCCGGCGCGTGCTCGGCGTGGTCGTGGACGTGGCCGCTCGTAGCGAGCTGCCCGACGACCGGCTCGTCGAGCCGGTCGTCGCGCTGGAGCGCGACCTCCCGCGCGAGCTCCTGCGGCTGGGCTTGTGGGTGGCCGAGGAGTACTGCTCGACGCCCGCCCGCGGCCTTGGCCTCGTTCTCCCGCCTGGCACCGGGACCGGCTCGGCGCCGCGCGTCGGCGCCCGTCGCGCGCTCGTGGCGACGCTCACCGAGGCCGGCTACGACGCGGTCGCAACGGGCGCGCGGGTGGGAAAGCGACAGCGGGCGGCGCTCGAGACGCTCGCCGGAGGCGCGATGCCCGCGTCGGCGCTCGCTCGCGCGACGGGCTGCGCGCACGCGGCGCTCCGCGAACCCGAGCGCCGCGGTCTCCTCGAACTCAAGGAAAACAAACTCCGGCGCAGGCCGCGGGTCACGAAA
>JBPCPH010000005.1:0-5041 GCA_050999415.1 Thermoleophilaceae bacterium | reverse complement strand
GGTACTGAAGATCGACGGCGCCACGGCGCTCGTAACCGACTAGGGAGGTGCCCTGAATGGAAGCTGGCTTAATCGTCCTGATCGTGGTCGCGGTGGTGGTCCTGTTCATCCTGAGCCGGGCGATCCGGATCGTCCCCCAGGCACGAGCGGGCCTCGTGGAGCGGCTAGGCCGCTACCAGCGCACGCTCGACCCTGGGCTTGCGCTGCTCGTGCCGTTCATCGACCGGCTCAGACCGCTCGTGGACCTGCGCGAGCAGGTGGTCTCCTTCCCGCCTCAGCCGGTCATCACCGAGGAGAACCTCGTGGTGAACATCGACTCCGTCATCTACTTCCAGGTCACCGAGCCGAAGGCCGCAGTGTATGAGATCGCCGACTACATCGCGGGCGTCGAGCAGCTCACGGTCACCACGATGCGAAACGTGATCGGCGGGATGACGCTCGAGGAGACGCTCACCTCGCGCGACAAGATCTCCGGCCAGCTGCGCGGCGTGCTCGACGAAGCCACGACCAGGTGGGGCATCCGCGTCAACCGCGTGGAGCTGAAGGCGGTCGACCCGCCGAAGACGATCCAGGAGGCGATGGAGAAGCAGATGCGGGCCGAGCGCGACCGCCGCGCGGCGATCCTGACCGCCGAGGGTGTCAAGCAGTCGGAGATCCTGAGGGCGGAGGGCGAGAAGCAGGGCGCGGTCCTCAAGGCGGAGGGCTACCGCGAGGCGCAGATCCTGAACGCCGAGGGCGAATCGAAGGCGATCGAGACGGTCTTCGGCGCCATCCACCGGGGCGACGCCGATCCCAAGCTCCTCGCCTACCAGTACCTCCAGATGCTGCCCCGGATCGCGCAGGGCGAGTCGAACAAGATCTGGATCATCCCGAGCGAGTTCCAGCAGGCGCTCGGCCAGCTCCGGGGTGCTCTGGGTCCTCAGAACGGGCCCGACGACGACCGAGGTACGCCATGAGGGTCAGGACCGCGGCCAGCTCGGCGACGACGGCCAGGACGATCGGGAAGCGGAGGCTCGGCTCGCTGTAGTCGAACAGGCTCGAGGTCAGGGCGATCACGATCGATACGAGCGCGCCGGCCGAGAGGGCGATCCCCGACAGCGCGCCGAGGCTCCTCGGCCTGGTCGCGAGGATCACCGCGATCGCCCCGGCTCCCGCCGCATTGAGGAGGAAGAGCTCTCCGATCGTCGGGACGTCGTTGATGAAGTCGAGGTACTGCTGCAGGTGGATCGCGCCCACGACCAGGATGAGAGCGCCGCCCAGGTAGCGGAGCGTGTCATCGGACTCGGGCACTGTCGTCACGTCGGCTCGCGGCTACTCGACGGTGAGCGTGCCGTGCATCGTCGGGTGGAACTCGCATATGTAGGGGTACTCACCCGGCTTGTCGACCGTGACGGTCGACGAGTCGCCGGCCGCGATCCCGCCGGTGTCGAAGACGCCGCCGTCCTCCGAGCTCAGCGTGTGGCCGACGTCGTCGACGTTGTCGACCGCGATCTCCGTTCCGGCCTGCACCGCCGCGGCCGGCGGCATGAACTCGAAGTCGTCGATCGTCACGGTGTCGGTCATCTCCGCGGGGCCGGCGGTGGCCTCCGTGGGCTCGTCTCCACCGGCCAGCACGGCGGCGCCGGCGGTCGCGATCACGAGCGCCGCGCCCAGCGCGATCAGCACGCGTTCGACGGGTCGTGTCGCTCGTAGCCCCACCGTCGGGTATTCGGAAGACCCGGCCGCTCCGATCACTCGGGCCAGGTAGCCTCGCCTGACGATGTTCGAGACCCTCTCGGAGCGCCTCCAGGGCGCCCTCTCCGACGTCCGTTCGCGCGGCTCGCTGACCGAGGAGGACGTTACGAAGGCGATGCGCCAGGTGCGCCTCGCGCTGCTCGAGGCAGACGTCAACTTCCAGGTCGTCAAGCAGTTCACCGAGCGC
This sequence comes from Thermoleophilaceae bacterium, assembly GCA_050999415.1. Taxonomy (GTDB): domain Bacteria; phylum Actinomycetota; class Thermoleophilia; order Solirubrobacterales; family Thermoleophilaceae; genus CAWEHQ01. The sequence goes on along the minus strand of JBPCPH010000005.1, from coordinate 3,120 downwards.
GTCAAAGAGCGCGCGCTCGGGGCGCAGGTGCTCGAGTCGCTGAATCCCGGCCAGCAGGTCGTGAAGCTGGTGGACCAGGAGCTGACCGAGTTGATGGGAGGATCGAGCCGGGAGCTGGCGTTCGCGCCGGAGCCGCCGACGGTCGTCCTGATGGCCGGGTTGCAGGGCTCGGGAAAGACGACCGCCTGCGCCAAGCTCGCGCGCCATCTCCGCGAGGACCGCAAGCTGGACGTGGCGCTCGCCGCCTGCGACGTCTACCGCCCGGCCGCGGTCGAGCAGCTCGCGACGGTGGGCGGCCAGGCGGGCGCGACCGTGTACGAGCAGGGCACTGACCGCGACCCGGTCGAGATCGCCGAGTGGGCGCTCGGCCGCGCCGCAAGCGACGGGCGCGACGTCCTGATCGTGGACACCTCGGGTCGCCTGCACGTCGATCAGGAGCTGATGGAGGAGCTGGCGCGGATCCGCGAGGCGACGCGACCGCATGACGTCCTCCTGGTGGTGGACGCGATGACCGGCCAGGACGCCGTCGCGGTGGCGGAGCAGTTCTCGGAGACCGTCAACTTCGACGGCGTCGTGATGACGAAGCTCGACGGCGACGCGCGCGGCGGCGCGGCGCTGTCGGTCAAGGCGGTCACCGGCAAGCCGATCGTCTACGCCTCGACGGGCGAGGGCCTCGAGGCCTTCGACCGCTTCCATCCCGACCGCATGGCCCAGCGGATCCTCGGCATGGGCGACGTCCTCAGCCTCGTTGAGAAGGCGGAGCGCCAGCTCGACGAGGCCAAGGCAAAGGAGCTCGAGCGAAAGATCCGCCGCGAGGAGTTCACGCTCGAGGACTTCCTCGAGCAGATGCAGCAGGTCCGCAAGATGGGTCCGCTCCAGAGCCTCCTCGGGATGCTCCCGGGGCTCGGCGGCCAGCAACTTTCCCAGCTCCAGGTGGACGAGCGCCAGCTCGATCGCATTCAGGCGATGATCACCTCGATGACCCCGGCGGAGCGGCGCAACCCGGACCTCCTGAACGGCTCCCGCCGCCGCCGCGTCGCGCGCGGCTCCGGCACGTCGGTGCAGGCCGTCAACCAGCTGCTCAAACAGTTCGCGCAGATGCGCAAGCTGATGCGCCAGGTCGCGTCCGGGCGGATGCCGTCGCTGCAGGAGCTCGTCGGCGGCAGGTAACGTTCAGCGCGGTCGCGCGGCGCTCCGCCGGCGTCCCGACCCGAACCCGTCTTTTCCGGAGGTCGATCGAGCTTGGCCGTACGAGTGAGGCTGACCCGCGTGGGCAGCCGCAAGAATCCCATCTGGCGCGTAGTCGTGGCCGACCAGCGCTCGCCGCGCGACGGGCGCGTGATCGAGACGATCGGTCGCTACAACGCACAGGTGGAGCCGTCGGAGATCGTGCTCGACGAGCAGCGTCTGCGGCACTGGCTCGATCGCGGCGCGCAGCCGTCGAACACGGTGCGCAAGCTGATGCGGGCCAAGGGCATCGGCGCGCACGCGGCGGCAGCTACGCCGTCGGTCGACGCGCCCTCCTGATGGCCGAGGACCTGCTCGCGTACCTTGCGCGAGCGCTCGTGGACGACCCGAGCGAGGTCAGCGTCGAGGCGTTCGACGAGGAGGACGGGACCACGGTGCTGGAGCTCCGCGTCGCCGAGGGCGACCTCGGCCAGGTGATCGGGCGTCGGGGGCGTACGGTCAACGCGCTTCGGGCCGTGATGCGCGCCTGCGCCACCAAGCAGGGCGGGCGCGTGCTGGTCGACGTGGTGGACTGACGGTGGCGTCCCGGGCGGGGCGAGCCGGGTCTTCGCCGCGCGAGCCGCCCCGGCAACCGCGTGCCGCATGAGGATCGACGTCTTCACCCTGTTCCCGCGCTGGTTCGATTGGTTCTTCGAGCAGCGCCACATCCGCAACGCGCGCTCGCTGGGGCACGAGCTCGAGGCGATCGACCTGCGCGCTGGGACGCCGCTGAGCGGCGGACAGGTGGACGACACCCCCTACGGCGGCGGCGCGGGGATGGTGATCCGCGTCGACGTGGTCGAGGCGACGCTGCGGGCCCACTACGGGCCGGACCGGACGGAGCTCGGCCGCGGTGGGCGCGTCGTGGCGCTCGCCGCGGGCGGGCGCCCGTTCGACGACGCGCTCGCGGACGAGCTGGCGGACGAGCGCGCCCTGACGCTGCTCTGCGGCCGCTACGAAGGCTTCGACGAGCGCGTGCACGAGCACCTCGCGTCGGACGTCGTGTCGGTCGGGCGCTACGTCCTCTCCGGCGGGGAGCTGGCCGCGATGGTGGTCTGCGACGCCGTTGTCCGAAAGCTCCCGGGCGCGCTCGGCCATTCCGACAGCGCGGCGGAGGAGTCGTTCAGCCCGGCGCTAGCCGGGGCGCCGGAGTACCCGCAGTACACGCGCCCGGCCGAGTGGAAGGGGCATCGCGTGCCCGACGTGCTGCTCTCGGGCGACCACGCGCGCGTCCGCGACTGGCGGCTCGAGCAGAGCCGCCGGCGGGGCGAGCGCCCCGGGTGACGCCACGGCGGGCGCCAAGCCCGCCGAGGGCGAGCCGCCGCTACCATTGCTCCGCGCGCCGTCCCGCCGAAACCCGACGTGGGCGCCGCGCCCTCAGCCTGCCATGAGCCGAGTCATCGACAGCCTCGAGCGCGAGCAACTGCGCAAGGTCCCGCGCTTCGACGCCGGGGACCGCCTGAAGGTGCACTTCCAGGTCGTGGAGGGCAGCCGCCGCCGGACGCAGGTGTTCGAGGGCGTAGTGATCAAGCGCCAGGGTCCCGGCGCACGGGAGACCTTCACCGTCCGCAAGCAGTCCTTCGGGGTCGGCGTCGAGCGGACCTTCCCGCTCCACTCGCCGAAGATCGAGCGCATCGAGGTGGCCAGCCGGGGCGATGTCCGCCGCGCGAAGCTCTACTACCTCCGCGGCCGGGTCGGGCGACGCGCGCGCGTGCGCGAGCGCCAGTACACCGGACCCGCCGCGGAGGCGCTCGCGGAAGACCGGAGCGAGGAGATGGCCGACTCGCAGGGCGCGCTCGAGGAGGCGGCCCCGGTGCACGAGGAGCCTGCCGATACCGATCGGCCCGCCGACTCCGAGCCAATCGCCGATGGCGAGCAGCCCGCCGGCTCCGA
>JBPCPH010000001.1:0-4001 GCA_050999415.1 Thermoleophilaceae bacterium | reverse complement strand
GACGTCTACCCGGTCGAGGTGCAGTGGTTCAGGCCTCGCCGGGTGACCCACGCGGAGAGGAGGCCGCGGATCGCGTGCCTGCCAGGCGACGGCATCGGGCCGGAGATCATGGACGCGGCGCGCGAGCTGCTCGTCCGCGTGGACGACTTCGAGCTGTCCGAGCATCCGATCGGTGGCGCGTCGATCGACCGGCACGGCGCCGCCCTCACCGACGAGGTCCTGGACGCCTGCCGCGCGTCCCACGCGGTGCTGCTAGCCGCCGTCGGGGGGCCGCGGTGGGACACGACGGATCCCGAGGCGCCGCGGCCCGAGCAGGGGCTGCTCGGTCTGCGCAAGGGTCTCGGCCTGTTCGCGAACCTCCGGCCGGTCCGCCCGAGCACGGCGCTGCTCGACGCGAGCCCGCTGCGGCGCGAGCGCATCGAGGCCACCGACCTGCTGGTGGTACGCGAGCTGACCGGCGGCATCTACTTCGGCGAGCGCGGCCGCGAGGGAGAGCGAGCGTTCGACACCTGCGCGTACACGGTCGAGGAGATCGAGCGGATCGCCCGGGTGGCGTTCGGGCTCGCCCGTCGCCGGGTCACCAGCGTGGACAAGGCGAACATCCTCGAGACCTCTCGCCTCTGGCGCGAGACGGTGGAGCGCGTGGCTGGCGACCACGCGGGCGTCGAGCTCGAGCACATGCTGGTGGACAACGCCGCGATGCAGCTGGTCTCGCGCCCGGGCCACTTCGACGTCCTCCTGACCGAGAACATGTTCGGCGACATCCTCTCGGACGAGGCGGCGATGCTGACCGGCTCGATCGGGATGCTCCCCAGCGCCTCGATCGGCGCCGACGGCCCGGGCCTCTTCGAGCCGGTGCACGGCTCCGCGCCGGACATTGCCGGCACCGGTACGGCGAACCCGCTCGCGATGTTCGGCTCGGTGGCGATGATGCTGCGCTTCGGACTCGGGCGAGAGGAGGGAGCCGCACGGATAGAATCCGCCGTCGATCGTGCCCTCGAGACGGGCCTTCGCACACCCGATCTCGGCGGCGATGCCACGACGGAGGCCGCCACCAAGGCGGTCCTCGGGTACCTGTAGGGGACACCTCGAACGGGAAGCGAAGGATGGAGCAGCGTTGAGCACTGCGGACCTCATCTGGATGAACGGCGAGTTCGTCGCTTGGGAGGACGCGAACGTGCACGTGCTCACGCACGGCCTCCACTACGGGACCGGCGTGTTCGAGGGGATCCGCGCGTATGAGACCGAGCGTGGGACGGCCGTGTTCCGCCATCAGGAGCACCTGGACCGGCTGCGGCGCTCGGCGGAGCTCTATTACATGAAGCTGCCCTATTCCGTCGAGGAGCTGCGCCAAGCGACTCACGAGCTGATCGGCCGCAACGGGTTGAAGAGCTGCTACATCCGTCCGCTCGTCTACCGCGGCCACGGGCCGATGGGCCTCGACCCGCTCGCGAACTCCGTGGAGGTCGCGATCGCCGTCTGGGAGTGGGGCGCCTACCTCGGCGAGGAGGGCCAGCGCGATGGGATCCGCGCCAAGATCTCGACCTGGCGGCGGATCTCGCCCGACTCGCTGATCCCGCACGCGAAGGCCACCGGTCAATACCTGAACTCCGTGCTGGCAAAGGTCGAGGCGAAGCACGCCGGCTACGAGGAGGCGATCCTGCTCGACCACCACGGCCACGTCTGCGAGGGGACCGGCGAGAACGTGTTCGTCGTGCGCGACGGCGCGATCTCCACGCCCGGGCACGCCAATGGCATCCTCGACGGGATCACCCGCAAGTCCGTCGTGGAGATCGCCCGCGACCTCGGCTACGAGCTGGTCGAGCGCCACGTCGCGCGCTCCGAGCTCGTGCTTGCCGACGAGGTCTTCCTTACCGGCACGGCCGCCGAGCTGGTCCCCGTGCGCGAGGTCGACGACCACGAGATCGGTCCGCCCGGCGAGGTCACCCGAGCGATCCAGCGGACGCTCGACGATGCCCTCCACGGCCGCGCCGAGCGCTACGCGCACTGGCTCGACCTCGTGGCGGTGCCCTCCCGAGCCTGAGATGACCGATCGCATGGCGCACGAGCGGGTCCAGCTCTACGACACGACCCTGCGCGACGGGATGCAGGGCGAGGGCATGTCGCTCTCGGCCGACGAGCGTGTGCGAGTCGCGCACGCGCTCGACGATCTCGGGGTCGGGCTGATCGAGGCCGGCTTCCCGAGCTCGAACCCGAAGGAGCAGGCCGTGTTTGAGCTCCTGGCGGGCGAGACGTTCGAGCACGCCGAGGTCGCCGCCTTCGGGATGACGCGGCGGCGCGACGCCGCCGCGGCCGAGGACCCCGGCCTGCGGACGCTCGCGGACTCGTTTGCCCCCGTGTGCACGCTGGTGGGCAAGACGTGGCGCCTTCACCTCGAGAAGGTCACGCGCGTGGACCCCGACGACAACCTGGCGATGATCGCCGACTCGGTCGCCTTCCTGCGCGACCAGGGCAAGCGGGTCGTCTACGACGCCGAGCACTTCTTCGACGCGTTCCGCGAGGACCCCGACTACGCGCTGCGCTGCCTGCGCGCCGCAGTCGACGCGGGCGCCGAAAACGTGACGCTGTGCGACACGAATGGGTCGTCGCTTCCGGACGCGGTCGCCGACGCGACCGCGCGGGTCGTGGCGGAGCTGAGCGCGCACGCGGCGGTCGGCATCCACACCCACGACGACGCCGGCTGTGGCGTCGCAAACTCGCTCGTCGCCGTGCAGGCGGGCGCGCGGCTCGTGCAGGGCACGGTCAACGGCTATGGCGAACGCTGCGGCAACGCCAACCTGATCTCGATCGTGCCCGCGCTCGAGCTCAAGCTCGGCTTCGACTGCATCGGGGTGGAGCGCATGGCCCGGCTGGCTGAGACGGCTCACCTGGTCGACGAGATCTGCAACGTGACCCCGCAGCCCAACCAGCCCTACGTCGGCAAGAACGCGTTCGCCCACAAGGGTGGGATGCACGTGGCGGGCATCGTGCGGGACGCGCGGACGTTCGAGCACGTGGATCCGAGCACGGTCGGCAACGACCGCTCGATGCTGGTCTCGGAGCTCTCAGGACGGGGGACGGTGCTCGCGCGCGCCGAGCAGGCGGGCATCGAGCTCGACGACATGGACGCCGCGCGCGTGGTGGAGCGCCTCAAGGCGCTCGAGCACCGCGGGTTCCAGTTCGAGGCCGCGGACGGGTCCTTCGACCTGCTGATCCTCAAGGAGTCCGGCGAGTACGAGCCCCTCTTTCGGCTCGAGTCCTTCCGCGTGATCGTCGAGAAGCGCGAGGACGGCCGCGTCCAGACCGAGGCGACGATCAAGATTTGGGTCGAGGGCGAACGGTACGTTCGGACCGCCGAGGGCAACGGCCCCGTGCACGCGCTCGACCGCGCCCTGCGCGACGCGATCGGCGAGACCTACCCCCACCTCCGCGACATCGAGCTCGTCAACTTCAAGGTCCGCATCCTCGACGAGGACAAGGGCACCGGCGCCGTCACGCGCGTTCTGCTCGACGCTAGCGACGGCATGGACCGCTGGGGCACGATCGGAGTGTCCGAGAACGTCATCGAGGCGAGCTGGGAGGCGCTCGTGGACTCGCTCGAGGCGGGGATGCTGCCGGCGCGGGCCGAGCACTCGCGGGGCCGAGCCGGCGGAGCGGCCGTCCCCCCGCCGGCTTCGCGGTAGGGCAGGCCCGGTGGCCGCTAACGGACAGAACCGCCTCCGCACCCGGCCCGTCTCGCGCGACGACCTCGACCGGCGCACCGCGCGCATCGTCGGGCTTGCGGGCTTCCTGTGCGCCGCGGCGCTCCCGGTCGTGCTGTGGCACCGAGCGATCGAGATCATCGCCACCGACTTCCGGCTGGAGCTCGAGTATCTCGTCACCGGGTGGACCGCGTACGCGCTGATCGCCGCCGGCCTCCTGTTCAGCGTGCCCGTCGTCCTCTCGATCGGGCGCCGGCCCGAAAGTCGTCTCTATCCACGCAGCAGGCAGGCCTACGCCGC
>JBPCPH010000059.1:0-3470 GCA_050999415.1 Thermoleophilaceae bacterium | reverse complement strand
GACCGGGTAGCCGCGGCTCGTGTAGCGCTCCGTCAGCCGCTCGAAGCGCCTGATCCCGGCCTCCCCGTCCTCGAAGAAGAAGCGGTTCAGCCGCAGGACGAAGGGCGCACGCTCCGGCCGCAGCCGGCCGAACGCGACGAGCGTCTGCGGCGGCTGGTCCGGGACGGCCTTTGCGGGCACGCCGCCGATCTGACCGGCCTGGACCCCCGGGGTGATCCCGTAGCGCAGCAGCGGGTCGGGCCGTTGGGGAACGGCGTCTGCCTCGGTGTCGCCGACGCAGCCCCCGCTCGACTGCGCCGGCGCAGGCTCGTCACCGGCCACGGCGGTCGCGACGCTCAGCGCGGCCAGCGCCACGGCCGTCCGGGCTCGCCAGCGGCCCGGGCGACGGCCCATCAAGCCGCGCTCGCCGGCTCGAACCGGCGCCTGATCCCGTACAGCGTCGTCCGCTCGGCAGCCGGACGCCCGGCGGCGTGCGCCGCGCCCACGAGATCCTCGACCGTGAGCATGGTCCCGTGGTAGGAGCCGGCCATGCGGCTGATCGACTCCTCCATCAGCGTCCCACCGAGGTCGTTCACTCCCCAGCGCAGCGCCTCGGTGGCCGCGTCGAGCCCCATCTTCACCCAGCTCGCCTGGAGGTTTCGGACGGTCTTCCCGAGCGCCAGCCGGAACGCGGCCGTGTGCTTGAGGTTCTCCTCGCGCGAGATCTCCTCGACCCCGTGGGTGCGCCCGAGCAGCGTATGGAACGGGATGAACGACAGCGGCACGAACTCCGTTATCCCGCCCGTCCGCTCTTGGAGCGCGCGGACCACCCGCATGTGGCGAGCGAGCTCCCATGGCTCCTCGATATGGCCGAACATCACCGTCGCCGTCGAGCGGATGCCGCTCGCGTGCGAGGCTTCGATCACCTCGACCCAGCGCGCGACCGGAAGCTTGTTCGGCGAGATCCGCTCCCTGACGCCGTCGTCCAGCACCTCGGCCGCCGTGCCCGGGGTCGAGCCGAGCCCGGCGGCGAGCAGCCGCGCGAACACGTCGCGCGGCGACAGGCCGGAGGTGCGGCAGGCGTGATCGACCTCCATCGGCGAGTACGCGTGGAGGTGGATGTCCGGCGCCGTCTCCTTCGCGACCCGCAGCCAGCGCTCGTAGTCCTCGAGCCCCCAGTCGGGGTGGATGCCCGACTGCATGCAGATCTCGGTCGCCCCGGCCGCGACCGCCGCGCGGACCCGGCCGATGAAGTCCTCCGTCGAGTGCTCGTAGGCCTCCGGCGAGCGCCTGCCTTGCCCGAACCCGCAGAAGGCGCAGCCGACCACGCACACGTTCGACACGTTGATGTTGCGGTTGACGACGAACGTCACGGTGTCCCCCGCGAGCTCGGCGCGGAGCTCGTCGGCTGCCTGGCGCATGTCCTCGATCGCCTCCGGCCGGGTCTCGGCGAACAGCGCGGTGAGCTCGTCGTCTGAGAGCTCGGCGCCCGCGCGGCCACGCGCTATCGCACCGGGCACGGCGTCGCGGCGGATCGCGCGGTCCTCGCGGCGCCCGGAGCCGCGGCGGGGGATGAAGCTCCAGTACTTCAGCTTGATCGCGTCGAGCACCCCCTGCTCGAGCCACTCCGGGGTCATGTACTGCGGATAGACGCAGAGCCGCTCGGTGAGCGCGTAACCGGCCGGGGCGAGCCGCTTTCGCATCCGGTGCGGCGACGGGAACGGGTGCTCCGGAGAGATGTGGTCGCCGTTGGCCGACAGGCCGCCGAGGTCGGTCGCGCCCTCCTCGACGAGCGGTAGCCACCAGTCGGACAGGTTGGGCGGGATCTGCACGCCGACGTCGGGCATCAGTCGGCGGCACTCGCGGACGAGCAGACGGATGTCGTCGAGCGAGATCGGCGTGGCCCAGTCGGGCAGCGGCGCCGCTTCGGGGACATCGCCGCCGTTCCCAAGCTGCGCCGTGTCCGCGATCTCGGCCGGCTCCTGCCCGTAGTAGCGCGGGTGCGGCACGTAGTTCTGGAGAATCACCTCCTGGAGGTGCCCGTGCGCGCGGTGCGCCTCGGCCAGCGCGCGCAGCGAGGCGATCCGCTCGTCCCCCGTCTCGCCGATGCCAACCAGAATCCCGCTCGTGAACGGGATCCGCAGCTCGCCGGCGGCGCGGATCGTGGCGATTCGACGCTCGGGGTGCTTGGTCGGCGAGCCGGCGTGGACCGTCTCCATCAGCCGCTCGGCGACCGATTCGAGCATCAGCCCCTGCGACGCCGTGACCTGCCTCAGCCGGCCGAGGTCGTCGCGGGAGAGGACGCCGAGGTTCGTGTGCGGAAGCAAGCCGCGCTCGAGCGCGCGCTCGCAGGTCCACGCGACGTAGGCCGTGAAGTCCTCGTGCCCGTGGTCGGCGAGCCGGCTTTGGACCTCGGCGTTCACCTCCGGCCGCTCGCCGGTCAGGACGAGCAACTCCTTCGCGCCGCGACGGACGGCCTCGTCGAGCATCCGCTCGACCTCGGCGGGGGCATGGAGGTGCGCCTTGCGGGTGGCGAACGAGCAGTACTTGCAGTAGCAGCGACAGGTCCGCGACAGCGAGACCGTGTAGTTGCGCGAGAAGGTGACCCGCCGCATCCGGGGCCGGAGTCTACGCTCGGGGCCGTGTGCCCAGCGGCCGTCGTCACCCTGCTCGCCGTGGCCGCTGCTCTCGGCGGCTGCGGCGGCGGGCCGACCGGCGACGGCGCCCCCTCGGGCGGCGATCCCCGCCCGGTCACACTCGCGCTCGACTTCGCCCCTAACGCCGTGCACGTCGGCGTGTACGCCGCGGTGCTGAAGGGCGAGGACACGGAGCGCGGGATCGAGCTCGAGGTGCAGGCGCCCTCCTCATCCGCCGACTCATTGCGCCTGCTGGAGTCGGGCCGCGCCGACCTGGCGATCCTCGACATCCACGACCTCGGCCTGGCGCGCGAGCGCGGCGCCGACGTGGTCGGGGTCGGCGCGCTCGTCCAGCGCCCCCTCGCAGCCGTGCTTGCGACCCCGGAGGTCGATCGCCCGCGCGAGCTCCAGGGCCTGCGGGTCGGTGTGACCGGCCTGCCCTCGGACGACGCGGTGCTGCGCTCGGTCGTGGCGGACGACGGCGGCGATCCGGACGCCGTTCGGCGGGTGACGATCGGCTTCTCGGCGGTGCGCGACCTGGCGGCGGGAAACGTGGACGCGGCGACCGCGTTCTGGAACGCCGAGGGCGTGGCGCTGCGCGAGAGCGGCTTCGATGCGACCGAGTTCAGGGTCGACGACTACGGCGCGCCTGCCTACCCGGAGCTGGTGTTGGCGGCGCGGCGCGAGACCGTGGCGGAGGAACCGGAGCTGGTCGAGGCGGTGCTGGGCGCGGTGGAGGCGGGGACGGAGGCCGCGCTCGACGACCCCGAGCCGGTCGTGGCCGAGATCGCCGAGCGCTCGGCGACCGACGCGCAGCTCGTGCACGCGCAACTCGATGCCGTCGCCCCGGCGCTC
>JBPCPH010000165.1:0-4818 GCA_050999415.1 Thermoleophilaceae bacterium | reverse complement strand
TGATCGGCGAGGAGGGGAACGTCCACCCGGAGATCCCCCTCCACGAGAAGCGTCCCCGTTTTTCGGCCGGCCCCGCTAACGATCGAGGCGGGGCAGGGGAACCAGGTTTGCCGACCGGCCTCGACGGTCTGTACGAGGGTTGTTCCCGGCGTACGCCGGCCTAAACGTCGCGGTCGACGGCGCTATCGAGCCGCCGCTCAGGGCGCTGCGAGGCGCGCGAGGACGCGGCCCACGATCGCGTAGACGAGCGCCGCCAGCCCCCAGTTGACGGCCACCTCGGTCTTGCGGTCATCGAGCGTGAAGAGGTTCTCGAACGGGCTCGCGAGCGTCTCGGCCACGTCGTTTATGACTGACACGATGTCGTTCGACTGGTTCGCCTCGAGCACCACCAGCAGGATCCCGGCGATGATGAAGAGCACGATCACGGTCGTCACGATCGAGATCGCCCGCGCGACGCCGGTGCGCGCGCTCGCGCCCTTGGTCATCTCCCGCTCGCCTCCGCGCCCACGGGCGGAACCTTATTACGGGCGTCCTGCGCGAAGAAGTCGAGGATCGCGGCATGCGTCTCGCGCGGTCGCTCGAGCTGGGGCACGTGGCCGCAGTCGAGCTCCACGTGTCGCGCCGCCGGCAGCGTCCGCTCCACATGGCGGGCGAACGCGATCGGGACGACGCGATCCGCGCGTCCCCAGACGAACAGCGAGTCCGGCGCAAGGCCGGCGAGCCGCGTCCAGAAGCCCTTCGGTCCGCGCGGCTCCTCGAGGTAGATCTGTCGCGCGGCGGCGTAGAATGCCGCGCGGCCGCGCGGTTGCAGGTAGGCGCGCAGGAACTCGTCGACGCCCGCCGCGACCCACCCATCCCCGTCCCCGGCCCCGGCGACGAGCCTCCGCGCCGCACGCTCGACGACCGCGCGCGGCGCAGCCTGCACCAGGCCGAGCTCGGGCCGCAGGAGGCGCAGGAACGGCACCCACCGGCGCTCTCTGAGCCACGCGAGCGACGGGCTCAGAAGCGCGATCCGCGCCGTTCGCTCAGGTGCCGAGAGGCCGAGCTCGATCGCCACCCGCCCGCCCATGCTGTTGCCGACGAGGTGGGCGCGGGCGATTCCGAGCGCGTCCAGCAGCGCGATCGCGCTGCGCGCGAAGAAGGCGGCGTCGTAAGGGGCTCCGAGCGGCTTGACCGAGTCGCCGAAGCCGGGCAGGTCCATCGCGATCAGCCGGCAATGTGGGGCGAGCGCCTCGATCGTGGGGAGGAACGATGCCTTGGTGCCGCCCAGCCCATGCAGCGCGAGGACCGGAGTGCCGCTTCCCGCCTGAAAGGTCGAGATCGCGCCGACGCGTGTACGGACGTGGCGCACCTCGAGCCGCTCGGGGTCAGCGGCGCCACTGGTCGCGGCGAGGAAGCCCACGCCGAGGTTGAGGTTGCGGCGAATCGACAGCCGGCCAGCCCGGAAGGCGCCCATCCCGCCCCGGAGGTCGCGCGCCACGGAGTTCCAGGTGGCAGCGTCCGCCGTCACGGTGGCGTCGGCGTCGGGACGATCGCCCGCGCGTTCCAGGCGGGCGCCGGCGCTGCTCACGAGCGCGTCCCACTCGCCCCGGCCCGTGACTCCCAGCCTGACCCTCGCGCCGCGGCGGGGCAGGTCGATCGTGCTCGGGTCGAAGCGAGCCGTCAGCGTCTCGAGCGCGGCCGGAGGCGGCGTCCGCCCGTCCCGCCGCTGGCCGTCGCCGGACACGTCCGTAACCCTTGCAGGTGCAACGCTTTCGCCGTGGCGCGGCAAGGCGGCAGCTTTCTCGAGCGGGAAGGTCCTTAAGCGCTCAGCGCCCGAGGCGCTCGATCACGGCGCGGCACACGCGGGCCGCGTCGGACACCGACCGGTAGTGCACGTTCTCGGGGGTGTCGGTCGGCCAGTGGTAGTTGGTCGGGAACCTGTAGCGATCCACGGAGCCGATCATCGCCGCCGGAAAGCCGAACCGGAGCGCGGTCAGCCCGTCTGTCGCGTTGCGAAAGCGCAGGTTCGGCCACAGGAACACCCCCAGTTCGTCGGCGCACTCGCGGACCAGGCGCAGGAAGTCCTTGGAGTACTCGCGCACGCCGAGCATGCCCTCGCCCTCGAGCAGGAGCAGGTGCGGCGAGCCGACCGTGTCGAGGCAGATCACATGGGTGCGCTCGCGCGACAGCGAGTCGAAGTGGCGCCGGGCGAAGGCCTCCATCCCCTCCATGAAGGACTCCTCGGAGCCCGTCGAGAGCAGGATCACCCGGACGCCGTCCACCGGGTCGGCCTTCAGCGCGCGCGCGACCGAGAGGAGGGCGGCGACCCCTGACAGGTTGTCGTTCGCCCCGGGGACCGCGCCGCGCAGCCCGATGTCGAGCAGCGCGAGGGTGTTTCCCGCCGATACGCCGGCGCCGATCCGGCGGGTGCGGCGCGCGCCGAGGAGCGCGCCGAGGCCCACGAGCAGCGGGCCGCCGAAGGCCGCCCACAGCGTCGGCGGCGTGGTGTTCGTTCGCTCGAGCAGCCGCGGCAATCTGCGCGCGACGGCGCGCGGCAGCTCCGGATGGAAGACCAGCCCGCTGTGCGCGGCGTCGTGGTGGCTCGTGAGCAGCACGGTCCGCGGGGCGTCGGGCGGTCCCAACTCGCCGACGACGTTCGCGGTGGTCCGCTTGGGCAGGACGCGCCGGAGTACGCGCGGCCCGATGCGCAGGTCGTCGGCCACTGCGGCGGCGGCCGTCAGTCCGACCAGGCCGGCGCGGAGGCGGGAGCGGCCGAGGCCGGCGAGGGCGGCCACGGCGGTGGGGATCCCGAGCGGCCACCAGTAAGTGCCGTGGACGCGCTCCTCCTCGATCCGCGCGTCGATCCCCAGCTCGCGCAGCTCGGAGACGATCAACTCGGCCGCGTGGCGCTCGCCCGGCGACGCCGAGGGCCGATCAATGGCGGCGAGGCGCGTGATGCGCTCGCGGAGCTCGGGCTCGGTGAGAAGCGGCATTCGACGGTGGCGCGGCTGGGGAGCGGGCCGCAGCGGCCGAAAGCTACCCGGCGCTGGTGCGCTGTGCGGCGACGGTCGCGCGCGCCTTCGCGGCCTGGCGCTCGGGCGGCACGCGGACCACGCCCCAGGCGAGCCCCACGCGCTCCAGCAGCTGGATCAGCAGGCCGGAGGGATCGAGCTCGAGCCGCCGCAGTCCGTGGAACGCCGACGTCGGGAAGGCGTGGTGGTTGTGGTGCCACGCCTCGCCGAGCGAGGGGAGCGCGAGCCAGGCCACGTTCGTCGAGTGGTCGTCGGTATCGAAGCGCCGCCGGCCGAAGAAGTGGCAGATGGAATTGATGCTCCACGTCACGTGATGCACGAAGAAGACCCTCACGAGACCGCCCCAGAGCAGCGCGGTCAGGCCGCCGGCGAGCGTTCCGGTGATCGCGAGCCCGAGGCCGAACGGGATCGCGAGCCCCAGCAGCGCGAGTGCCGGGAACGCGCGGCTCAACCGGCGCATCGCCGGGTCGTCGAGGAGGTCGCGCGCGTACCTGCGCGCGCCGGCCTTCGCCTGGGTGTTGAAGAGCCAGCCGACGTGGGCATGGAGTAGACCGCGGATCGATCCAAGAAAGCCGGTCTCGGGGTCGAGGTGGGGGCTGTGCGGGTCGCCCTCCTCGTCGGCGAAGGCGTGGTGCTTGCGATGGTCGGCCACCCAGGCGATGACCGGCCCCTGCACCGTCATCGAGCCGAGCGCGGCGAGCGAGAGGCGCAGCGGGCGGGCCGTCTCGAACGAGCGGTGCGTCAGCAGGCGGTGGAAGCCCACGGTCACGCCCAGCGCCGTGGCGAGGTACATACCGGCGAGGATCGCGAGGTCGAGCCAGCCCACCACGCTGTTCCAGAGCAGGACCACGGCCGCGACGAAACCGAGGAAGGGAAGGACGACGGCGATCAGGTTGGTTGCCTTCTGGGCTCGGGACATGTCGTCAAGGAGACCAAAGAGTTCCGCTCAGTTCTAGTGGGATTCATCGGGAGTAGGGCGCATTTCTTATTGATTTGATACAAAGTCGCTTCGATGCCGACCGAGCCATGGGAAGCGCTCCCGCGCGAGGTCGCCACGAGCCTGCGCCCGGAGCTGCCCGCGCTCGCTGACGAGATCGTCGGAGCCGTGAGGGACGAGGTTCCGGCGTACGGGCAAGGCGACCTTCCGCCGCGCCTGCGGGTCGGCGTCGAGGAGGCGCTGCGCCAGTTCCTCGAGATGATCGAGCGGCCGGGCGGCAGGCGGCGTCCGGCTCGCGACGTCTACGTCGGCCTCGGGCGCGGCGAGATGCGCGCGGGGCGAGGACTCGACGCGCTGCTCGCCGCCTACCGCGTGGGCGCGCGGGTCGCGTGGCGGCGGCTCGCCGCGGCGGGGGCGCGTGCCGGGCTGCCGCCAGAGACGATGTACCTGCTGGCGGAGTCCATCTTCGCCTACATCGACGAGCTGTCGGCCGAGTCCGCGGAGGGCCATGCCCAGGAGCAGTCCGCGGCCGCGGGGGAGACGGAGCGCCGGCGCCGGCGGTTGCTCGCGCTGCTGGTCCAGTCGCCGCCCGCTGACCCTGCCGTCGTGCGATCCGCCGCCGACGAGGCGGCGTGGCCGCTGCCGCGGACGGTCGCGATCCTCGCGCTCGACGTGGGCGAGCCGCGGCGGGTGGCCGCGCGCCTCGGGGCGGGCGCGGTCGTGACCCGGATCGAGGAGGTGGACTGCGCGGTGCTTGCCGACCCCGACGCGCCCGGCCGGCGGGCGGAGGTGGAGCGGGCGGTCGCCCCGCTCGCGCGCGGCTCGGAGCGCCCGCTCGCCGCGCTCGGGCCGGCGGTGCCCTGGCAG
>JBPCPH010000090.1:0-7155 GCA_050999415.1 Thermoleophilaceae bacterium | reverse complement strand
TGAGAACGCTCCCGGCGTATGACGATGCTCCTCGTGCCCTACGACATCGGGCAGGTGCTGCACGAGCGTGCCGCCGCGCGCCACGTTCAGCACCTGCATTCCGCGGCAAATCGCGAGCAGCGGCATGGCTCGTTCGAGCGCCCGGCGCGTTAGCGCGAGCTCGAAGCGGTCGCGCTCCGGCCGCGTCCCGCGCGTCTCGGGGTGAGGCCTCGCACCGTACGAGCCCGCGTCGACGTCCGACCCGCCCGCGAGCACCAGCCCGTCGAGCAGGTCGAGCATGTCGTCGGGCGAGTCCGCGACCCGCTCGTCGGGGGGAAGAAGCAGCGCGACGGCGCCTGCGCGCTGCACGGCCAACGGGTAGCTGCGCGGGGTGAGGTTGCACAGGACGCGCCACGCGCCCCATGAAGCCTCCTCCAGCGCCGCGCAGACGCCGATGGCCGGACGCCCGCGCCTCAAAACACGGGGGATTCCGTGTAGCTCCCGAACACCTCCTGCAGCGCCCCGACGATCTCCCCCTCCGAAGCGTGCGCGTGCGCACACGCGATCAGCGGCTTCATGAGGTTGCGTTCGCCGCTCGCAGCCCGCTTGAGGTCGCCCAGAGCGCGCTCGACCTCGTCGCCTTGGCGGCGGCTGCGAGCCGCGTTCAGCCGGTCGATCTGCTTGCGCTCGAGCGTGGGGTCGATGCGCAGGGTGTCGGTCAGCTCGTCGTCTGCGTCGCGCCAGCGGTTGACGCCGGCCACGACCCGCTTGCCGGAATCGACCTCGCCCTGGAACCGGTAGGAGGCCTCGGCGATCTCGCGCTGGGGGAAGTTCTGCTTGACCGCCTCGACCATCCCGCCGAGCGCGTCGATCTTCTCGAAGTACTCGTAGGCCGCCGCTTCCATGCGGTCGGTGAGGGCCTCGACGAAGTACGAGCCACCGAGAGGGTCGATCGTGTTGGTGACGCCGATCTCGTACTGAATGATCTGCTGAGTGCGGAGGGCGATCTTTACCGCCTCCTCGGTGGGCAGCGCGAGCGCCTCGTCGTAGGAGTTCGTGTGAAGCGATTGGGTGCCGCCCAGCACGGCGGCGAGCGCCTCGGTGGTCGTGCGCACGACGTTGTTGAGCGGCTGCTGGGCGGTGAGCGAGACGCCCGCGGTTTGCACGTGCGTGCGCATCAGAAGCGAGCGCTCGTCTCGCGCGCCGTACGTCTCCTTGAGCTCGCGCGCCCAGATCCGCCGCGCGGCACGCAGCTTGGCGATCTCCTCGAAGAAGTCGAGATGAGAGTTGAAGAAGAACGACAACCGCGGCGCGAAGTCATCGACGTCGAGGCCGCGCTCGATCGCCCACTCCACGTAGGTGAGCCCGTCCTTGAGCGTGAACGCGAGCTCCTGCTGGGCGGTCGAGCCGGCCTCTCGGATGTGGTACCCCGAGATCGAGACGGGATGCCAGCGGGGCATGCTCTCCGTGCAGTACTCGATCATGTCGGTGACGAGGCGCATGGCCGGGTCGACCGGGAACGCCCACTCCTTCTGGGCGATGTACTCCTTGAGGATGTCGGTCTGGATCGTGCCGGCCAGACGCTCCGCCGGGACGCCCTGGCCCTCGGCGGCGACGACGTAGAAGGCGAGCATGATCGCCGCCGGGGCGTTGATCGTCATCGAGGTCGAGACCTCGCCCATGTCGATCCCCTGGAACAGCGTCTCCATGTCGTCGAGCGTGTCGATGGCCACGCCCTCGCGGCCGACCTCACCCTCCGATCGCGGGCTGTCGGAGTCGTGACCCATGAGGCTCGGCATGTCGAACGCCGTGGAGAGGCCGTCCTGGCCGTGGCCGAGGAGGTAGCGGAAGCGCTCGTTGGTCTCCTCCGCGGTGCCGTAGCCGGCGAACTGGCGAATCGTCCAAAGCCTGCCGCGGTACATCGACGGGTACACCCCGCGCGTGTAGGGATACTCGCCAGGGAGGCCGATGCGCTCCGCCTCGGCATCGTCGGGCAGGTCGTCGGACGTGTAGAGCGGCTCGATCGACTCCCCGGAGACGGTGGTAAAGAGGGCGTCGCGCTCGGGGCTTTGCGCGTACCGCTCGCGGTACCAGCGCTCGGCGTCGGTCACCCTGCGCGTTGGAGCCGCCATCGCTTCGAGCCTACGCCAAGTGTCCGGTGCGAAGCTCTGCGGTCGAGATCGGCTCAACCGCCGCAGCGGCCGAGCGCGACGAGGCGAACCGACCGCCCCGCGAACGCGACCCGCAGGACGCCGCTCGCGCGGCGGTAGTTCCAGCGATCGTCCCCCAGCCTGCGGCCGTCCACGCGCACCTGACACGGGTGGAACGGGTGGCGCAGGCTCCCGAGCGAGGCCTGGAGCCGGTAGCGCAGGCGCCGCGGAGCGTCGACGCGCAGCTTCCAGGATCGCGCGCGCTCGCGCGAGACCACTTCGCCGCGGCGGTTGAAGTCGGCGACGCTTCGGCCGCGGGGAAAGGCGAGCAGCAGCAGGCGGTTACGCCGGTCCGCAAGCGACACGAGGTCCTCGCGTCGCTCCGCGTACCCGGACAGGGTGTCCACGCTCGGCGGCAGCAGCGGCAGCACCGCGCCGGCCCGGGCGAGGAGCGGAAGCTCGTCGAGCGGCGCCGGCAGGCGCACCGTTCGCCGGCCGGTCAGCGTCCGAGGCTCTCGAAGCCGCAGGCCGCCGCTGCGCTCGGCGTAACGGACCGAGCGCCAGACATCGACCCAGCGGCCCTTCGGCAGGTAGACGTCGCGCTCGCGCGCGCCCTCCTGGACGACCGGCGCGGCCAGCAGGTCGGGCCCGAGCATGAACTCGGTCTCCTGCGCCGTGGCCCGGCGGTCGCTCGGGTAGGCGAGCGCGAGATGCCGCATCAGCGGCATGCCCGAGCGCTCGTAGCGGGCCTGCGCGGCCACCAGGTACGGGTAGAGCTGCGTGTGCAGCTTTGTGTAGCGCCTCCAGTTCTCGATCTGATCGGCGTCGATCACCTGCGGGCGCTCCTTCGGCGGCAGGGCGACGCCGTTCGCCTGCGTGCGCATCACCGCCGAGACGGCACCGAACTGCACCCAGCGCTTGAGCAGCTCCGCGGACAGCTCGTTGGACCCGAGTTGGAAGAAGCCGCCGATGTCCGAGCCCCAAACGCCGACGCCGGACAGTCCAATCGAAAGCGATTGGCGGACCGCCGAGGAGAGCCCGTCGAAGCCAAAGCTGCTCGTCGGATCGCCGCCCCAGACGACCTGGGCACAACGCGCCGCGCCGGTCCAGCCGGAACGCTGGAAGCGGACGATCGGGCGGGTGCGGCCGCGGACAGCGCGGTGCGCGCCGCAGTGGTACCGGGTCGTGTAGGGGTTGTGCGCGCGCGTGCCGCGGATCCTGCCCGCCGAGACCGAGTCGAGCGGCGTGTACTCGCCGAAGTCCTCCATCCAGCCGTCGTAGCCGTCCCCGATCGCCTCGTCGAGGCGCCGCGCGTACGCGTCGCGTCCGGCGCGCTCGAAGAAGTCGAACTGCCCCACGAGGTTCGTGTCGTCGGGACTCGCGCCGTAGCGGTAGAGGTAGGGCGCTCCGCCGGGGGTCTCGGTGAGCGCCCCCGCGGCGCGCGCGTGGGCGAATGCGGGCCGGTAGTTCGCGCAGATCATCGGGTTGAAGTAGGTGGTGATCGCCACGCCCGCGGCGTGGGCCGAACGGGTGCGCGGCGACTGCTCGGACTCCACCCCGACCTGCTCGCCGCACGGCAGGTAGTGGAGATAGGTCTGAAGCACCGACAGCGGCGCGTCCGCGTCGCGCAGCAGCTCGAGCTCCCCTCGCTCGTCGTCGGTCGCCTGGTACCAGGTGCCGAGCGTCCAGGGCGCGGCCGGACGGGGCTGGCGGCCCGTCGCGCGCGTGAAGCGGCGCAGCGCGCCGCGCGGGCGGGGACCGGCGAAGAAGCGCAGCGAGAGCCGGTCGGGCGGTCGGCCTAGATCGCCGCCGGGCTCGCCCGCAGGCGCCCTCGTGACCTCGACGCTCCAAGCGCCGGTGCGCCCGGCATCGAGGCGGAAGTAGCTCGTCTCCGGGTTGTCGACCAGCACGCCATAGCCGGCCGTTGACAGCAGCCAGGGGATCGGGAAGTAGGTGGCGTCTCGACGCTCACGCAGGCCCCATGGCGGCACGAACGCATTGAGGAACGGGTACTCCTCGGTCTGGTACGGGCCGTCCGAGACGTAGTTCTCGACGATGCCTCCGCGCTGGTCGACGGCGTTCGAGCGCTCGCCGAACCCGAGGTAGCGCTCGCCCGGCTGAGCCGAGAAGCCCATCCCGATCGCCTCGATGGCGATCGGCGGCCCGAGCAGCTCCGCGTCGAGGGCGATGACGCCGCCCGCCGAGCGGTCGATCCTGACCCGGATCGTCCGCAGCGGGTCGGTCGTCGCGAGCTCGGCGACGTAGGCGCCGCGGCGGCGCCGCGAGTCGATAACGCGCGTGGCGTGTCGCCAGGCTCCGCCAGTTCGAAACCCGAGCGTGCCCGCCGGACCGGGACCGGTCGAGGGATCCTCGGAGAGCACCGGCCGCCCGGCGCGGTCGACCAGGGTGAGGCGCCACGGATTGTCCTGCACGACCGCCCGCAAAGCGCCGGCGTCGGCCGCCGGCGCCGCCGCCGCCGGCTGAGGCAGCGCCGCGACCACCCCGAGCGCGAAGAGCGCAAGCACCGTGCCGTACGTCCCGCCCCACCGGCCCGCCCCCCGGATCACCGCCACGGAGCGGAGGGTACTCCCCGCTTAGCCCCCGACCCGACCTACTTCGCGGAGCTCTTTCTCCTCGAGGACGACGCTCGCGACGAGCCGGTCCGCTTGGAGGAGGGGGCCCGACTCGACGATGCCTTCCCTCCGGACGATGCCTTGCCCCGCGACGACGCGGTCCCGCGAGACGATGTCGCGCGCTTCGAGGAGGACTTCCCTCCGGACGAGGCCGCGCTCTTCGACGACGCCGCACGCTTCGAGGAAGCCTTTCCGCCGGAGGAAGCCGCGCTCTTCGAGGGCGCCTTCGCCTTCGCCTTCGTCGATGCCGCGCGCTTGTCCCGCGCCGCATCCACCTGTGTCACACCGGCGTCGGCCCGCTTTCCAACCGCCTTGACAGCCTTGCGGGCCGTGCTCCCCACGGCCTTCGCCGCCTCGCTGACCAACCCGCCCGTCTCCTTCGCTGAGCTCTTCAGCTGCGACTCGCTTCGCTTCGCCGCCGCGCGCTTCCTCGTCGCCGCCCCCTTCTTGCCGGCAGCCTCTCGCTGAGCCTTCGTCTGCTTGGCCACGCCTGCTCCTCCTCGTCGATGGTCACATCCCGACGGAACCACCCATCCGTCGCGCGCAGAGACTATGCGGGAACCGCGACGAATCGGGGCGAGCGCGAGGAAGGCTTGCACGCTCGGAGCCTTCGATTACCCCCGACAAGCTCCTGGAGGAACCATGAAGACGATCTTGAGACTCCCAATCGGGCTGCTGTTCGGTCCGGCCGCGGGACGCAGAAGCTGCTCGCTGGTTCGGGGGCCACGGCCTCGACGGCACCCGCCGCCAGCAGATTCGGCGAGGATGCGTGCCCCGGGGGCCGAGCCCCCTCACACCTCGACGACGATGGCCGAGGCGATCAGCTCCGCCAACGGTCCGGTGGGGATGCCCGCGACCTCCCCGCCCCCCTCCAAGACGCGGACGCGCCCGCCGTCGGATTCGAGCCGCATGTCGAGGTCGAGGGCGAGGTCCGAGCCGCCCACGCCCGTGGCGTTCAGTATCGCCCCGAGGAGGTCAGACCCCGGCACCTCGAAGTCCTCGCCGGCCGAGCCGGCCAGGTCCGCCAGGGACGTGGCCCCCGTCGCCTCGAGCGAGTAAGGCTCGTCGCCGTTGCGCGAGAGCACGAGGTGCTCGAGCCTTACTGGCCCCACCGTCGAGTCGGCGATCACGATCTCGACGTCCCCGAAGCGGTCGAGGTCGTCGAAGACCACCGGATCGTTGGCCCTCGCGATCTCGAGGTCGAGACCGGTGGCATCGATCTCGATGCGATCGCCATCGCCCAAGAGCAGGCGGGCGGCAGGCTTGGCGCTCAGGGACACATCGGCGGCGCCACCGTTCTCGGTCAGCCGATCCTCGACAGCGCCCTCGCCGATACCGGGCAGGAGAAGCTGGCTCAGAACCAGCAGGAGCACCAGCGCCGTGGCGGCCCCCGCGGCGATCCTCCCGGCGCGGGACGTCGGCAGACGGATCCGGTCCATGGCTACAAGCTTCCCAGGAGGCGGGATCAGCCGCTCTGGGCCTGCGGAGTGAGCGACCAAGGGCGCGGTCAAGGGGTCGACCGTACGGTCGACCCGGGGATGCTCCAAGTGAGGACCGCGATGGATCCCAGAATCCCCCACTGGACGGGCGAAAATGGCGTCTAAACCGCCGCGAGGTGATCGAGCGGGCCGCGTCCGAAGTCTTCGCGGAGCGCGGCTACCACGGAGCCAGGGGTCTGGGACCCGTACATACCGCGAGCGACCCCCCCGGGCGGTCACGCGGAAGGCCAATCGCTGATCTCCCCAGGTCCTCAACGGCGCGATACTGCGCGGGCGATGTCGCAGGCAACAGTCGAGCTGGCACGGACGGTCATGGAGGCGCTGGGTCGGCGCGACGAGCGGGCGCTGCTGAACGTTGCGGATGCCGAGGTCGAGTGGCATTCCTTTTTCGCCCACCTCGGCGAGGGAGGGGTTTACCGCGGCCACTCCGGAACGCAGGACTACATGCGCGACCTCGATGATGCCTGGGAGACCGTCCGGGCGGAGGTAGATGCCGCAATAGGGGTCGGGGACGTCGCCGTCCTCACCGGGCGCATTCATTACCGCGGCAGGGGAAGCGGGATCGAGACGGCGACGCCAGCTGGCTGGATGCTCAAGTTCCGCGGCGGCAAGCTCCTTCGATTCCGAGCTTTCCGAGAGCCCGAGCTGGCCCTCGAAGCTGTCGGCCTCTCGGAGTAGGCGATGTCGGAGGAGAACGTCGAAGTCATCCGCAGGATGTACGAACGGTGGCTCCAAGAAGACCCGTCCCTGTTCGAAGCTTTCGACCCGGAGATTGAGCTGCATCCGGACCCCGCAGCCGATTGGGTCGGGGTCGACGACATCTATCGCGGCCACGATGGCATCCGCCGCTACATGGCCCAGGTCTATGACGCCTTCGAGGACTACCGGCCTGAG
>JBPCPH010000119.1:0-3148 GCA_050999415.1 Thermoleophilaceae bacterium | reverse complement strand
TCTGCGGGCGCCGACCGCTTCCTCGCGCAGAGCTTCGCCGGATGGCCGTACGCGCGCGAGGGCGGGCCGGTGAAGGACGAGGACGACCCCCTCGACCTCGACCCGCCGGCGCACCTGCGCCAGACGCTGGGCGCCATCCGCCACCTCGAGGCGGCGACGCTCGGCGCCGATGGGATCGAGGGTACGGTGCTGCGCTACGGCGGCTTCTACGGCCCCGGCACGACGATCGCCCGTGACGGCGCCCATGTCGAGGCGGTGCGGCGCCGACGCTTTCCCATCGTCGGTGACGGCGGCGGCGTCTGGTCGCTCGTCCACGTGAACGACGCGGCGGCGGCCACGATGGCGGCTATCGAGCGGCGCGCGGACGGCGTCTACAACGTCGTGGACGACGAGCCGGCGCCCGTCTCCGAGTGGCTCCCGGCGCTCGCTGACGCTGTCGGGGCCAAGCCGCCGCGGCGGGTCCCGAGGTGGCTCGGCCGGCTCGCCGCCGGCGACGCCACCGTGGCGATGGTCACCGAGGCGCGCGGCGCTTCGAACGAGAAGGCAAGGCGCGAGCTCGGCTGGGAGCTGCGCTACCCGAGCTGGCGGGAGGGGTTTCGCGTGGGCCTGGGCTGAGGGCAACCCCCGCCGCGGAGCGGCGAGCCTACAGCGAGATCACGTGGGCCTTCGACGGCGGCACGTCGCCCTCCAGCACCTCGCGGTAGGCACCCTCGATGGCGTCCATCCCCGCGCCGTGGGTCACCTCGAGCCACCCCGCGACCCACTCGACAAAGGGCTTGGCGGTGTCGGAAGCGCGCTTTGCGAGGCCGTCGGGTCCCCAGTCCTGGCTGCGCTTCGTGACGCGATCGGGGGCGAAGAACAGTCGCGGCGCGGGCCCGGGCAGGCCGTCCGTACCGGCGACGTCGTCTAGGCCCGCGCGGAACCGCTGCCAATGCGTGGCGCCGACGGCGATGCTGGCGGTGAGCCGCTCGGCGAAGTGGCGATGCACGGCGCCGCGCACCGCGACGTCCCCGGCGACGTCGACGAACGCGGTTGGCACCGGCTCGAGCGAATCCAGCTCGCCGTAGGGCACGACCCGCTCGTAGACCTCGAGCCCCTCGACGAAGTCGACGTTCCCGGGCGAGGTGAGGCCGACGACGTCGATCCCCTCCCGCTGTGCGAGCAGGAAGGCGGTGCCGATCGTCGTCTTCGCGGAGGCGCTGGAGAGGACGACCGTGCTCGCGCCCTGGAGGCCGCCGTCGCCGAGCTCGTCGTCGAGCAGGTACGAGGTGAGAAACAGTGGGCGCAGCAACATGTCCTGGTCCTCGTACCGCTCCTCGTAAAACGGATCCGCGTCGGTTCGCAGATAGCGGTGGTAGGCGGCCGGGAGGTGCTCGCGGTGCGGAGAGCCATCGACGAAGCCATGTCCGTCGATGTGCTCGGGCGCCACCAGCAGGTGGCTGGAGGGCGGCAGGTAGCCGAACACGCGCGTGCCCGGCTGGAGGCCCTCGGCATCCGACTCGGCGACGTCGGCGAAGCCCCACATCGGCACCCGGCCCCAACCCTCCGGGGCCGGGAAGAAGTCCCAGTAGCTCATCGCCTCACCGAAGACCGCGTAGGTGATGTTGTTCGCGGTGAGTCCGAATGCATCGACCTTCAGCAGAGCCTGCCCGTCCACGAGCGCCGGCGGCTCGGACTCGGCGATGCGGGTCTCCCGCAGATCGTCGCGTCTGACCAGGAAGTCGCTCATCGTCGAAAGGCTAACCGCGTAGGCTCTCGCGGGTGAGCGGCGGCGGCGAGAGCCTGATCCACCACGTTCGCCCCGCCTCCGGCGAGCCCGATGGGGCGCTCGTCCTCTTCCACGGGCGCGGGACGAGCGAGGACGACCTCGTGCCGCTGCTCGACGCCCTCGATCCCGAGCGCCTGCTGACCGGGGTGACGCCGCGGGGGCCGATCTCGGCGCCGCCCGGCGGAGCGCACTGGTACGTGGTGCGGCGTGTCGGCTACCCGGACGCGACCACCTTCCACGCGACCTACGCGCTCGCGGCCGCATTCGTGGACGCGCTGCCGGAGATCCTGGGAGTGCCGCTCGAGCGCACGGTGCTCGGCGGGTTCTCGCAGGGCGCCGTCATGTCCTACGCGCTCGCGCTCGGCGCCGGACGGCCGCGCCCGGCGGGGGTGCTGGCCCTGAGCGGCTTCGTGCCGAGCGTGGAGGGCTTCGACCTCGACCTCGACGGCGCCGAGGGCTTTCCGGCCGCGATCACGCACGGCGTGCACGACCCGGTCATCGGAGTCGACTTCGGCCGCGCGGCACGCGACCGGCTGGCCGCCGCCGAGGCCGCCGTCACCTACCACGAGGCGCCGGTCGGGCACGAGATCGACCCGGCGTGGATCCCCGAACTGACCGGCTGGCTGCACGAGACGCTGCAGATGGCCAGGCAGCCCGGGTAGCCGTGGCCGCCGCGACGACGCGCGAGCTGCGCCTGGGCGAGCACCGCCTCGTCTACGACGAGTACGGATCGGGACCGCGCACGCTGGTGCTGCTGCACGGCCTGCTTCTCTCGCGCCGCATGCACGCGCCGCTGGCGAGCGCGCTCGCCGAGCGCGGGAATCGCGTCCTGTGCCTCGACCTCCTCGGGCACGGCGACTCGGACCGCCCGCGCGACATGTGGCGCTACTCGATGCCGGTCTTCGGCGAGCAGGTGACCGCCCTGCTCGACCACGCGGGGATCGACGAGGCCGTGGTCGGCGGGACCTCGCTCGGGGCGAACGTCGCGCTGGAGGTCGCGGTCAACGAGCCCGCTCGGCTGCGGGGGTTGGTGGTCGAGATGCCCGTGCTCGACAGCGCGCTGCTCGCCTGTGCGCTCGCCTTCACGCCGCTGCTCGTGGGCCTCACCTTCGGCGAGCCTGGCGCGCGTCTGCTGGCGCGCGGTGCCCGGATTCCGCCGCGCGGCGTGAGCCGGCTCGCGGACATCGTGCTCGACGCCGTGGCCCAGGACCCGAAGCCCTCCGCCGCGATCCTCCAGGGCATCTTCTTCGGGCGCTCCGCGCCACCGCGCGAGGAGCGACGAAGGATCCAGACGCGCGCGCTCGTGATCGGGCACGGACGCGATCCAGTGCACCCTTTCTCGGACTCCGACATGCTTGTCCGCGAGCTGCCGCGCGGCCG
>JBPCPH010000047.1:0-11980 GCA_050999415.1 Thermoleophilaceae bacterium | reverse complement strand
TCCCAACAGACACCACGCGGGGGCGGATCTTTCCGCCCCCGCGTCGTTCCGGCTCCGTGGGCGCCGTGACCACACCAGGAGAGACGCGTCGGCAACTGCTAGCGCTGCCCAACAGACGCATCCTCATCCACCAGCCGTCGGCGGCGTTCGAGGGCCAGTCGAGCGACATCGAGATCCACGCGCGAGGTGTTGAGCTTGCGCGAGCGGGTGGACGAGATCTACGCGCGTCACACCGGTCAGCCGCTCGAGCGAGTGCACGACGACATGGAGCGCGACCGCTTCTTCACTGCGGAGGAGGCCGCCGCCTACGGGCTCGTGGACCGAGTGCTGGAGAGCCGCGCCGGCTCGAACGGGGCCGGCGGAGGCTGACAACAGCTGCTTACTCGCCTCCTATCCTGGTGGGATGAGCGAGCGCATCATGTACGTCAAGCCGGGCTGCCCCTACTGCGCGGAGGCGCGCGACAGCCTGACCGAGCAGGGCCTCGAGTGGGAGGAGCGCGATGCCACGGCGAACCGCGACTGGCGCGAGGAGCTGTTCGCGCACTCGAACGGCTCGGGCGTCGTACCCACGATCGTCGGTCCCGACGGGGTTCAGGTCGGCTGGGAGGGCCGCGGCTGACGGGTCCACTAGGAGGCGGCCGGTCGGCCGCCGTGCTTGGAGGGATCAGTCGCACCGCCGTCCGTCCGGCGCATAGGAGCGCGTACGCGCGACCGGGCGGCTCGCTCCGCCCCCCGCTCTAGACTCGCCGCCCCATGCCGTATCCGGTCGAGGCCTTCACCGACGAGGAGCGCGAGCGGCTCGTCCCCCACTTCACGAACCTCGACCGCCCGGTCTTCGCGCTCGTCAACCTTCCCGAGACCGTCAAGGGCGCCCTGTTCGCCCGCTACTCGCGCTATCCGGGCACGCTGCGCCGGCTGTTCCTCGACGAGTTCGCGGACGACGTCGACGCCGGCGCCGTGAGGGCGTTCGACGGCGCCGAGGGCAAGCGTGCGGCGACGCTCTACCAGCGCATCTTCCTGGGGTACGGCGACGACTCGGTCGCTCAGCTCGGGGGCGCCCACGTCGCATGCGAGTGGGTCTCGAACATCGCCACGAAGCTCCTGCAGCGCGGCCGCCTCGCGGCCTACCTGGAGCAGTCCACGCGCTACATCGCCTACGACTCGCCGATGCCGGGAGGCGGGTATCGCTACTGGCGCGACCGCTCGCTGGGGCCCGAGTACGAGCGGGCGATGGACGCCCTCTTCGACGCATACGCGGCTGCGCTCCCGCGCGTGGCCGCCTGGGCCGCGGAGCGCTTCCCGCGCGCCGACGGTGAGCCCGAGGCCGCCCACGCCCGTTCGATCAAGGCCAAGGCGCTCGACCTCCTCCGCGGGCTGCTGCCCGCGGCGTCGCTGTCGCACGTCGGCATCTTCGCCACCGGGCAAGCCTACGAGCAGCTCGTCCTGCGGCTGCTCGCCTCGCCGCTGCCCGAGGCGCGCGGGCTCGGCGAGATGATCCTCGCGGAGCTGCAGCAGGTGATGCCGAGCTTCGTGGCGCGCGTGGACCGGCCCGAGCGCGGCGGCCAGTGGGTCGACTACCTGCGACGCCGGACCGGCGCGGCGGACCGGATCGCAGCGCGCATGGGGCCCGACCGGGCTACCGCCGCCGGCGAGCCGGACGCGCCGTCGGTGCGGCTGCTCTCCGTCGAGGGCTCAGAGGAAGACCTGCTCACGGCCCTGCTGTTCGAGTCGGCCGCCGCATCCGAGGAGGAGGTCCGCGGCACCGTCGGCGTGATCCCGCCCGACGAGCGGGCCGAGTTGATCGCCGAGCTGTGCGGCGATCGCGGCAACCGCCGCCACCGTCCCGGTCGCGGGCTCGAGGCGCTTCGCTACCGCTTCGAGGTCGTCTCCGACTACGGGGCGTTTCGCGATCTCCAGCGCCACCGGATGCTCACGATCCAGTGGCAGTCGCTCACGCCCGACCTCGGGGCCGGAGTCCCCCGCGAGCTCGAAGAGGCCGGCGCGGCGGACGACTACCGCGTCTCACTCGCGCGCTCGCGCACGGAGTACGAGCGCCTCGCCTCGATCGGCCGCCCCGAGGCGGCCCCATACGCGCTCTGCCTCGGCTATCGCATCCGCTACGTCCTGGACATGAACGCCCGCGAAGCGATGCACCTGATCGAGCTGCGCTCGGGCCGAGAGGGACACCCGTCCTACCGCGCCGTGGCGCACGAACTGCATGCCCAGATCGCCGGCGTGCACCCCACGGTCGCAGCCGCGATCTCCCACGTGGACCGCGATACCGAGCCGCGGCTGGAGCGCATCCTGTCCGAGATCCGTACGCACGCAAGGGCGTCGGTGCGGTGACCGTGGACCCTTTCGAGGGGCGTCGGGTGGCGCCCTCGATCCTCGCTGCCGACTACGCGCGGCTCGGCGCCCAGCTCGACGAGGTCCTGGGGGCCGGAGCGCGGGTGATCCACGTGGACGTCATGGACGGGCACTTCGTGCCGCCGATCAGCGTCGGGCCGCTGGTGGTCGACGCGATCCGCGAGCGCGTGCACGCGGCCGGCGGCGCGCTCGACGTGCACCTGATGATCGAGGCGCCCGAGCGCCAGGTGGCCGAGTTCGTCCGCGCCGGCGCGGACGCGATCACCCTCCACTGGGAGGCCACGGCACACGTTCACTACGCCCTCAAGGCGGTGCGCGACGCCGGCTGCCGGGCCGGCCTGGCGCTGAACCCGGCCACGCCGGCGCACGCGGTTGCGGAGGTCGCAGACGCCATCGACCAGGTGCTCTGCATGACCGTCAACCCAGGCTGGGGCGGCCAGCAGTTCATCCCTGAATCTCCCGCGAAGGTCGCGCGCCTGCGCGAGCTGCTCCCCGATTCGGTAGCGATCGAGGTCGACGGCGGGATCGACGTCGAGAAGGCTCCCTCCTGCTCCGAGGCCGGCGCCACGTTGTTCGTGGCCGGCTCCGCGGTGATGGGCGCGAGCGACCCGGCCGAGGCGTACCGCCGACTTCAGGAAGCGGTCGGCGGGCTTTAGCGCCCGCGCCGGCGCTTGCGTGAGGCCGGCCGCGGCTCGGGCCCGTCGCCCGGCGGCTCGCTTTCTCCGCCCGCCGACGCGCCCTCGTCGCTCGAGTCCCCGTAGGCGAGCCGCTGGGCCTTGTCCACGCGCGCGGCGCGGTCGGCCTCCATGCGCGCGGCGGCGGTCGGCCACGGCACCGCCTCAACCCGGTCCCAGGCCGGCCCCCGCCCGCCGCCCGGCCAGCGCCCCAGGAACAGCATGCCGAGCGCCACGAGCCAGAAGAGCTGGATAAGCGTCGCGCCCCCGAGGATCGGGACCGCGATGAACACGCCGACGGCCACGCCGATGATCCCGACGAAGCGGCTCAGAAGGCCCGCTCGCATGGCGTTCAGCGCGACCAGCAGCACCGCGGCCCCGAGGGCAACGCTGAGCGCGAAGCGCACGAGCTGGGCGGTGTCCACGGCGCTGGCGGCCACGAGATCGTCCGCGACCTCCTCGGTCGTCGATTCGCCCGCCACGAAATCGCCCGCCACGTCGAGGAGCAGAACCTGCTCGACGACGAGGATGACCGCGGTCCCCACCGCGGCCGCTACCAGCAGCGGCAGCGCGATCCCCGGGGTCTCCGGACGCCGCGCCCTCGTGACGCGAAAGAGGTAGCCAACCGACACCGGCAGCAGGAGGAACCCGAGCGCAGTGAGCGCGGCCACGGCGACGAAGGCGGTCGAGGACTCGTCGGCGGCCGTGAGCAGGCCGGCGCGACCCTCTCCCGGGGAACTGATGCTCGAGGCCAGGACGAAGAAGGAGATGAACGGCAGCAAGCCCGCCGCGAACGACGCCGCGGCGGCGGGGCGTCCGGCGCGCCGCTCCCACTCGAGCTGGCTACGGTCGGCGTCCACGCTCACGAGCGTCGCTCTCTTGAGCCCGGGCCTCTCGGGGCCGGCCCGCCGGACGGCGGCGGTAGGTTGCCCCGCCGCGGCGGGTAGTAGTCGTCGTCGCCGCGCTCGACGAGGCGCGACAGCCGCTCGCCGGCGGCGAGCACGAGGTTGAGCGCGGGCTCGGCGATCCGAAAGGCCGTCTCGAAGCGGTCGCGGCGGCGGCGCTGTTCGGGGGTGAGCGCGCCCATGTCAGCCACCGCGCTGGTGGAAGAAGAACTCGGGCAGCGCGGCGCGCGCGACCTCGGCGGTCATCCGCTGGGCGAGCTGGAGGTCCCCGGCGCGGACGGCGAGGTCGTCGATCGTGACGATGCCCCGCAGCTCCCCGTCCTCGACCACCGGCAGGCGACGGATACGGTTCTGCACCATCAGAGCGGCGGCCTCCTCGAGCTCCATGTCGACCTCGCCCGAGACCAGCGGCCGGCTGGCGTGGTCGCCTGCGCGCTCGGAGCGGGCGACGCCGTCGGCGACCACCGCCAGCGCCACGTCGCGGTCGGTGATCACGCCGTAGGGCCGTCGGCCGTCGAGCACCACCACCGACCCGACGTTGCGGTCGCGCATCAGCTCGGCGACCTGGCCGAGCTTCGCGTCGGTGCCCGCCGTAACCACGGGCTCGGTCATCACCTCGCCGATCAGCACGCCCGCGACTATACGAGCCGCCCGTCCTGGCGGCCCCGCCATCGTGACCTGGACCGTCCTGGCGGCGGACCGTAGAATCAACCCATGTCCTCAGAGGATCCATTCGGCGGCCTCTTCGGCGACCCCGACGAGCTGCGGCGGCGGATGGCCGAGTTCGCCGAGCAGATGCAGGGCGCCCAGAAGGTCGCCTGGGCCGACAACGCGATCAAGCTTGCCGTCGACATGACCGTCGCCGGGATCAACCGCCTCAACCTCCAGGGCAACCCCGAGGAGCAGGCCGCCCAGATCCGCGAGGCGATCGGGCGGATCTTCCCGGAGGCCGTGACGCTCGTGCGCGAGGCCCGCGAGGGCTTCGGCACGCAGTAGCGCCCGGCGCGGGCTAAGCCTGTCTCAATACCCGGATCGTGGTCGGAGAGGCCCGTCTCCCGGATGCCACGGGCCGGACGCGAGCGGAGTCGATGCCAGAGCATCGGCGAGCGAGCGGGTGGGGCGTGGCGCCGGGAGGCGGGCCTAACCGGCCGCGAGAGGTATTGAGGCAGGCTCTAAGCCGAGCCCGTCCCCGCCGCCTGTTCGGCCGCGCGCTCGCTCTTGCCGCGGGCGATGATGTCCTTGAAGGAGCGAAAGCCGAACATGAAGAAGATCGCTCCAAACCCGACCGCGAAGGTGAAGGCGGCGATCGCGAGTTGCTGGCCGACGGAGTAGGCCGCCACGGTCGCACTCGCGGCGGTTCCGGCGAACACCGTCACCAGGATCGGCTGCTGCACCCCCGCCCCCTGCGGCGTGAAGGGGACCAGCGTGCCGACCGCGTTGACGCCGAGCACCAGCAGTACGTTGCGAACCGAGCCACCGACGCCGAACGCCTCGAGCATGAACCAGAACGCGGTGAAGCGGAACAGCCAGCCGACGAGCTGCACGGCGAACACCTCGCGGATGTAGCGCCGGCGGTCGGCGAGGATCGTGACACCCTGGCGCATGCGCGCCCAGAACGCCTTCACGCGCGCCGAGA
Organism: Thermoleophilaceae bacterium; assembly: GCA_050999415.1. GTDB lineage: Bacteria > Actinomycetota > Thermoleophilia > Solirubrobacterales > Thermoleophilaceae > CAWEHQ01. The sequence goes on along the minus strand of JBPCPH010000047.1, from coordinate 6,398 downwards.
GGATCGCGGTCGCGACGAGCGCCGCCACCGCGAGGAAGGTGACGAGGAATAGCGTGAACTGCGGGTTGGCGGCCAGGAACGAGAGGTCGAACGCCCCGATGTCCGGGAAGTCCGGCGGCTTCGGGAACACGCCCTGCGAGAACGCGAACGTGAGGATGAAGACGGCCATCACGGCGTCGAACACGAGCTCGACGGCGAAGCTCGAGGCAACCGCCGGGTAGCTCGAACGCGGCACCGAGGTCTTGGTGAGGAAGAGCCGCACGACGTCGCCCCCGCGCGCAGGGATCACTGAGTTGAACCCGTAACCCGCCATGTACGCGCCCCAGATGTAGCGCCACTGGAGGTGCTCGGTCGGATAGGCCGCGCGCAGAATGTTGAACGAGGCGCGCGAGCGCAGGCTGAGGTAGACGAGGAAGGCGGCGAGGGCGAGGGCGAGCAGCGGCCACTCGACGCCTGCGAGATTCTCGAAGAACGCCTCCGCCGCGTCGATGAACGACGCGACTGGCGGCGCGATCGGCTGGCTGCGCTCCACGCCGAAAAGGTACGGCTAGATGACTGACCCCGCGGCCGCATGTGCGCGGGGAGCCCGCAGATCGAGCTGGTCGAGGACGCAGGGCGAAGCCAATGCAATGCGCATTGGCGAGTCCGAGGACAAAGACCCAGCGACGACCTGCGGGCTCATCCGCGTGCGTGGGGTTGTGGGGTCAGTCATCTGAGCGTGGTTGGGCGGGCGCGTCACTTGAGCAGGCGCGAGAGGCGCCTGTCCTTCAGCACCCGCCCACCGGTCTGCTCGGCGGGGCAGTAGGTCGTGACGTAGTCCTTGAAGAACACGGCCGCGAGCGCCGCGCCGCAGCGGGGGCACGGCTGTCCCTGGCGCGCGTGGACCTTCAGGGGCATTGGCGCCTTGTCGGGCATCGTGTCCCCCACCACCTGCTCGTAGTGCTCGAGCGCTCCGCCGAGCACCTCGTGGCAGGCGTCACTGAGCCGTGCGATCGAGGCGTCGTCAAGGTCCGAGCCGTTCTTGAACGCCGACAGCTCCGCGGTCCAGAGGATCTCGTCCACCCACGAGCGCCCGATCCCCGCGATCACCCGCTGGTCGCGCAGCAGCGCGTGCAGATGGCGCGGGCGGCGGACGAGCTCCGCGAACTCCTCGAGTGGCGGCGCCGGGTAGGCGTCCGGGCCGAGCGTCGCCACGTAGTCGTCGCGCTCGACCTCGCCGGTGCGCAGGAGCTTGGCCCAGGCGCGCTGCTGGGTGCCGAACTCCCGCAGCCGCAGCTCGCGCCCGTCCGCGAGGCGCAGCAGCACGCGCGCGGTCTTGTCGCGAACCGAGGCGCGCTTCTCGAACAGCTGGAGCCGGCCCGACGACATCAAATGGACGAGCAGGGAGAGTTCGCCGGCGTCCACGGCCAGCATCTTGCCCAGCCGCCTGACCGCGGTCAGCGTGGCGCCCGCCAGCGCGTCGAGCGGCGGGTCGAACGTCTTCATCGTCACCACGCCGGGGGCCAGGGCGGACTCGACCTCGGCGCCCTCGACGGCTCGCTGGAGCCGCCGCGCGGTGATCTCGACCTCGGGCAACTCGGGCACGGGGCTACCCTAGAGCGATGCGAATCGCGGTCTCGAGCGACGAGCGGACAGGGGTCGCCGACGGGCTCATCGAGGAGCTTCGCCAGCGCGGACACGAGCCGATCCCGCACGGCGCGCTGGCCGACGACGAGCGCGATGACTGGGCGTGGGCCAGCGAGGCGGCCGCGCGGGACGTGGCCGAACGGCGCGCGGAGCAGGCGATCGTCTGCTGCTGGACGGGAACCGGCGCCTCGATCGCCGCCAACAAGGTCGGCGGCGTCCGGGCCGCGCTCTGCTGGGACGCCGCCACCGCCGAGGGAGCGCGTCGCTGGAACGACGCCAACGCGCTCGCCCTCTCACTGCGCAGCACGAGCCAGGCGGTGCTCGGCGAGATTCTCGACGCGTGGTTCGGCGGCGAGCCGAGCGCCGACGCGGTCGACGTGGACAACGTCCGCCACGTCGACGCGATCTGACGATCGAACCTGACGTTGACCGCGTATTTCGCGGACAACGTCGAGCTCGACGGGCGAGAGGCTGCAAGGATGCCGCCGATGCCCCGCGAGGTGGTAGCCACCCACGAGGAAGCCGGTGCCGAGGAGCTCCCGCCGCTGATCATCCGAGAGCCGCTCGAGGCGTTCCTCGAGCGCGAGGGCCTCGGCGACGGCCGCGTCAAGCCGGAGCGAATCGGGGAGGGGCACTCGAACGTGACCTTCCTGCTGCGCCGCGAAGGCGACGCCCGGTTGGTCCTGCGCCGCCCCCCGCGCCCGCCGTTGCCGCCCTCGGCCCACGACGTGCTGCGGGAGGCACGGCTGCTCGCCGCCGTGCGAGGCACGAGCCTCCGCGTCCCCCCCGTGCTCGCCGTGTGCGACGACGAGTCGGTGCTCGGCGTGCCCTTCTACGTGATGGAGCGAATCGACGGAGAGGTGATCACGAACGAGGTTCCCGCGACGCTCGACTCCCCGCCGCAGCGGCGGCGGATCGCCGAGGAGCTGGTCGACGCGCTCGTCGAGATGCACGCGGTGGACTGGCGCGCGTGCGGCCTCGAGGGCTTCGGAAAGCCGACCGGCTACCTGGAGCGCCAACTCCGGCGCTTCGGCGGCCTGTGGGAGCACAACAAGACGCGCGACCTGGCGGTCGTCCAGGAGGTGAGCGACTGGCTCGCTCAGAACATGCCGCAGTCGCCCGAGGCGACGATCGTCCACGGCGACTACCGCCTCGGCAACACGATGTTCGCGCGCGAGGCGCCGGCGCGACTCGTGGCCGTCTTCGACTGGGAGATGGCCACGATCGGCGACCCGCTCGCCGACGTCGGCTACATGACCGCCACCTGGGCGCGGCCCGACGAGATGCACGAGACGATGTTCGACCGCATGAGCGTCACGCACGCCGAGGGCTTCCTCTCACGCGACGAGCTGGTGGCCCGCTACGAGGAGCGCACGGGGCGCTCGATGTCGGATCTCCGCTGGTACCAGGCGCTCGCGCTGTGGAAGGCCGCCGTGTTCATGGAGGGCAACTACAAGCGCTCGCTGGCCGGCACGACCGACGACCCGTGGCTGCGAATGTTCGACGAGGGCGTGCCCCAGCTCGCGGAGGCCGCCCGCGAGATCACGCGGATGCCGGCGCCGAGCGCGTGAGGGAGGCTGTCGGCGGAGAGGCGGACGGGGCTCCCGGCCGCGCGGGCGGCCGACATGCCCGCGCGCTCCTCGTCGACTTCGGCGGTGTCCTCACCTCCAACGTGTTCGACTCGTTCCGTGAGTTCTGCGAGCGCGAGGGGCTCGAGCCGGGCGCGGTGAAGCGCCTGTTTCGCGAGGACCGGGAGGCGCTTGCGCTGCTTCGGCGGCTCGAGCGCGGGGAGCTGACCGAGGATGCCTTCTCCGAGCGCTTCGCGCCGCTGCTCGGCATCTCCGACCACGACGGGCTCGTGGACCGCCTGTTCGCCGGGATGCGCGCCGACGAGGCAATGCTGGGGGCCGTCCGGCGCGCGCGGTCGGCCGGAATCAGGACCGGCCTCCTGTCGAACTCGTGGGGCGCCGGGCGCTACGACCGCGATGCCTTCCCCGAGCTGTTCGACGGCGTCGTCATCTCGGGCGAGGTCGGCCTCCACAAGCCCGAGCCGGAGATCTTCCGGCTGGCCGCGGAGCGGGTCGAGTCCGCGCCCGAGAGCTGCGTCTTCGTCGACGACCTCAAGGAGAACTGCGCGGGCGCCGAGGCGGTCGGCATGACCGCCGTGCTCCACCGCGGCGCCGGCGCCACGGTGCCCGAGCTCGAGCGGCTGCTCGGGCTGACGCTGCGCTGAACGCTGATCCGGCCCCCAGGGCGCTCGAGGGCTGATTTAGGCTCGGAGGCGTGTGGACCGCGCTTGGCGCCCCGCTCGACTCCTCTGGCGCCGACAGGGGCGAGGAGCGCGCTCCCGCCGCCCTGCGCGCCGCGGGCGTGGTGGAGGCGTTCGGCGCCGAGGACGCGGGCGACGTGGCCGCGCCGCTACGGGATCCCGGCCGCGACTCCGAGACGGGAATCATCGCGTTCGCGGATCTCTGCGCCTCGTCGCGCTCCCTGCGCGAGGCGGTCGCGGCGCGGCTGAGGCGGGGCCGGCGCCCGCTCGTGCTCGGCGGCGACTGCACCCTGCTGCTCGGTGCGATCGCCGGCGTCCGCGAAGCGATCGGACGCACCGGGCTGTGGTTCGTGGACGGCCATTCCGACTACCTGGACGGCGAGTCGTCTCCCACCGGGGAGGCGGCCGACATGGAGCTAGCGATCCTGACCGGGCACGGCCCGCCGGGCCTGGTTGACCTGGGTCCGGACGCGCCGCTCGTGGACGCGGGCGACGTCGTGATCCTCGGCCACAGGCCGCCCACGCTCGACGAGGACACCGCGGTCGAGCTCGCGCGCGTGCCCGACGCGACCCCCCGTGTGACGGCCGAGGAGATCGCCGCCGACCCGCCGACGATCGGGTCGCGCTGGGAGCGAGCGCTCGCGGGACGGGGCCCGGCCTGGCTCCACCTCGACCTGGACGCACTCGACGAGGCGGCGCTTCCAGCGGTGAGCTACCCGCAGCCGCGCGGCCTGGACTGGACGGCGTTCGTGGAGCTGGCGAAGCCGCTGCTGGCCTCGGATGCCCTCGTGGGCGTCAGCGTCGCCGACTTCAACCCGGACCTCGACGAGGACGGAACGCAGGCGCGGCGCATCGTCGATGCGCTCACCGCCGCCGGGCCGTGAGCGCCTGACCGGCCCTGCTACCGCCTCCGCTTGCGCCCGTACAGCAGCGCGAGCCCGCGCTCGAGCATCCGCGAGGTCCTCGCCGAGTACGGGTAGAAGTGGAGCTCGCGCTTCGGCGCGAAGCGCGTCACGCAGATCGTGTGCGGCTGGGTGTATTTGCGGATGCCGCCACCGGAGTGGCGGTAACCCAGGCCGGAGCTCTTGACGCCCCCGAACGGAACCTCCTGGGCGACGAAGTTGATCAGGCCGTCGTTCACGCAGGTGTTGCCCGCCTCGATCCGGCGGGCGATCGCCTCGCCACGCTCAACGTCGCGCGTCCAGACGCTCGAGTTGAGCCCGTACTCGGTGTCGTTGGCCAGCCGGACGGCCTCCTCCTCGTCGCGCACCTTCATGATCGGCAGCGTCGGGCCGAAGGTCTCCTCGGTCATCGCCTTCATCGAGTGATCGACGTCGGTGAGGACGGTCGGCTGGAAGAAGCGCCCCGGTCCGGCGCCGCGCTCGCCGCCGACCAGCACGCGCGCGCCCTTCTCGACCGCGTCGCGCACGTGGTCTTCCACCACGTCGGCCTGCGGCGCGAACGTCACCGCGCCGACCTCGACGGCGCCCGGCTCCCCCGGCGCGCCCTGGCGCAGCCGGCGCGTCTTGTGGACCACGCGGGCGACGAAGTCGTCGTAGACCGGCTCCTCGACGTACACGCGCTCGACCGAGGTGCAGACCTGCCCGCCGTTCGCCATCGCGTACGACACGGCCGCGTTCGCGGCGCGCTCGAGGTCGGCGTCGCGCAGGACGATCATCGGGTCCTTGCCGCCGAGCTCGAGCGAGACCGGCGTCAGCGTCTCGGCGGCGCGCGCCATGATCTTCTTGCCGGTCGCGGTGGATCCCGTGAACATGATCATGTCCGCGCCATCCACGAGCGCGGCGCCGGTCTCTCCGCGTCCGGTCGCCACTGGCATCACGCCCTCCGGCAGCCCCGCAGCACGCATCCCCTCGGCCATCAGCAGGGTGGAGAGCGGCGTGATCTCGCTCGGCTTGAGCACGACGGCGTTGCCGGCCATGAGCGCGGCGATGGCGTCGCCGAAGCAGAGGTTGAGCGGGAAATTCCACGGGCCGATCACGCCGACCACTCCGATCGGACGGTGGCGGACCACGAGCTTCTTGCCGAGCAGGAACGGCGAGCGCGAGCGCACGCGCTCGTCCTTCAGGTAGCGCGGCGCCCGCTTGGCCCAGAAACCGAGTGAGTCGCAGATGAACGACCAGTCGCCGACGATCGCGTCCTCGCGCGTCTTGCCGGTCTCCTCGATGATCGTGCGCAGCATCCGGTCGCGGTTCTCGACGAGCCAGGCGCGAGCCTCGTACATGACGCGGGCGCGACCCTCGAACCCGAGCGCATCCCAGGCCGGCTGGGCGCGACGAGCGCGCGCCACGAGCTCGGCGACCTCGTCGGCGCCCATGTCGGGCACGTGGGCGATCGTCTCGCCGGTGGCGGGGTTCTCCACCGCGATGCGGTCGTGATCCTCAGCCGCGCCGCCGTTCGCGCGCGCCCGTGCGCCCCTCTCCTCGTCGCGCTCGACGACTGACATCAGGCCTCCCCGGTCGTGGTGGCTCGATTGTATGCCGGT
>JBPCPH010000206.1:0-4405 GCA_050999415.1 Thermoleophilaceae bacterium | reverse complement strand
GTGCGACCGACCTCGCCGAGGCAGATCGGGTCGTCGGAGTCGCGCCCGAGCTGGGTGGGGAGGTCGAATGCCATCGACAGCCCTGTGGACCCGTGCTCGATCAGGTAGCGAAAGCGCTCGTTGGTCTCCTTCGCGGTGGCGTAGCCCGCGTACTGGCGCATCGTCCACAGCCGCGAGCGGTACATGTCGGAGTGGATGCCGCGCGTGCACGGGTACTCGCCGGTGGCGCCGAGCCGCTTCTCGAGCCCAGGCGACACGTCGTCGGCTGCGTAGAGGGGCTCGACCTCGATCCCCGAGTCCGTGAAGCGGCGCGGGTCGTCGGGGCCGACGATCGGCGCGACCGAGGGCTTCTCCTCGCGGGTCGCCATCACCGGCTAAGGAGAGGCGCGGCGGCGCGCCGTCAGGCCGAGGAGGCCTCGCGCGGCGGCTCGCCCACGCGGCGGCGCCCGATGTGCAGCCGGCCGCCGACGAACAGCACCGCCACGACGAAGCCGACGACGGTGAGGCGAACGCGGCGCGCCTACAGGCCGCGAGCGATCAGGCCCGCTCGGAGACCACGAGCGTCTGGGTCGAGCGGCCGATCCTGCCGCGCTCGTCGTGGAGCGCGGCATCGGCGAGGCCGAACCCGTGGGGCTGGGGATGGGTTACGGCCTCGAGGCGGACCCACTGGCCGACGGGCGGGCGAATCAGGTTCACCGTCAGGTCGGTGTTCACGAACAGGTAGCGCCGATAGTCGAGCGTCCCGCTGATGCCGTTGCCGGAGTCAGCGGCCACGAGCACGCGGGCGAGCGGCGATGGCTCCTCGCCGGCCACGAGTGGATATCGCATCCGCATCCACGCGGTGGCCGGCCCGAGCCGCAGGAACTCGCCCGCGCTGAAGCGCACCTCCATCGCCGTGTGGTAGCCGGTGTCGTGCCCGGTGGGAAAGAACGCCTCCGCGGGGCGCGCCGACCCCGGCCCCGCCGGCGGCGGGTCATCGGGCAGGACCCCGCCCGAGAGGTCGACCTCGGCGGAGCGCACGCGCCACGCGCGTGCCCGGACGAGCTCGCCCTGCTCGTCCGAGAGGACGGCCTTCGATCAGCTCGACCGTTCGCCCCACTCGCACCACTTCCGCAGTCGCTGTCAGGGTCGCGATCGGGATCGGCCGGAGGATCTCGAAGGTGATCCGTGCGACCTGCGCCTCGGAGATGGAGCCGGCGCGCTCGACCGCTCGCCCGAGCAGCGCTGTCGGGGGACCGGCGTGCTGCGCGTTCGGGTCCCACGGCCCGCGGGTGAGCTCGCTCGCGGCGTAGCGCTCGCCGTCGCAGACGAAGAAGGCGTCCGCCACGACGGGGCACTCTGGCAGAGGTGCGCTCGCCGAGGCCTCGCGGCGATTGGCTTCGAGGCGGCGCTAGTGGCGCCGCTGAAGCTGGTCGCGCTCGTCGCCCTCCAGGAGCCCGGCCTTCTGCCCCGCGATCAGCAGCCCGACGGCCGCCAGGATCGCGACCACGGCGCCGAAGAAGTTCAGCTCGAAGATGTCCCCCGAGCCGATCAGGTTGGCGATGATCCCGCCGATCACCGAGCCGATGACGCCGACGAGCAGCGTCTTGAGGATGCCGATCGGCTGGCGGCCGGGTAGGACGAGGCGCGCGAGGAGTCCGACTATCAGCCCGAAGACGATGAATCCGATCATGAGTCGATTCCTACCCTATCCGCCGCGCCGGTACACCTCGGGCCCGTCCCCTAGAGTCGAACCAAGATCCTTCCGTGACCGAGCCGCGAAAGCTGACGCTGTCGCTGGTGGGCGACACCTTCGCGATCGCCCGCATGTCGCCCGCCGACGACTTTCCGGACTGGGCGTTCACCGGCGCCTTCGCCTCGGTGACCAGGACCGAGGACGAGGTGTCGATCGTGTGCCCGGAGGACAGCGTTCCCGCCGGCGTGATGCACGAGGGCGGGTGGCGCTGCCTCGGAGTGATCGGCGAGCTCGACTTCTCGCTGGCCGGCGTCATCTCGTCGCTCGCCGGCCCGCTCGCGGCTGTCGCTGTGCCGATCTTCCTGATCTCTACCTACGACTCCGACTACCTGCTCGTCAAGGCCGACCGGCTCGAGCGCGCTGTGGGGGCGCTGTCGGAGGCGGGGCACACGGTCACCGTTGGCTGAGTCGGCATTCGCGTTCGCCGGCGTCGCCGCCCTACTGACGATCTCCCCCGGCGCCGACATGGCGCTCGTCACCCGCGCCGCCCTCGCCGACGGCCGCGGCCCCGCGTTCGCCACGACTCTCGGCATCTGCCTCGGGCTCGTCTTGTGGGCCCTGGCCTCGGCGGTCGGCCTGGCGGCGCTCCTGAGTGCCTCGGCGACCGCGTTCCTGGTGGTCAAAGTGGCCGGCGCGACCTACCTGGTTGCGCTTGGCGTGCTCGCGCTTCGCCGGGCGTTGCGGGGCGGGCCGGCGGGCGGCGCCGGCGGCGTGGCTTCGGCGCCTGCGCGTCACCCCCGCCGCGGCTCCGCCTTCCGCCAGGGGCTCGTGAGCAACCTCCTCAACCCCAAGATCGCGGTCTTCTACACGACCGTGCTGCCGCAGTTCATCGCTCCCGGCGATCCGGCGCTGGCCGTCTCGCTCGTCCTCGTTGTCATCCACGTGTGCCTGACGCTCGCCTGGCTGTCCGGTTACGCCTACGCCGTCGCCCGGGCGGGGGAGGTCCTGCGGCGGCCGATCGTTCGCCGGGCGCTCGACGCGCTGACCGGAGCCGTGCTCGTGGGCCTCGGCGTGCGGCTCGCGTTCGTGCAGCGCTGAGCCGCCGGTCTCACGAGCCGCCGCGCCGCGCCCGGCCCGGCCCCGCCTACCATCCTTCGCATGACCGTTACGGTGCGCCTGTTCGCGATGCTTCGTGAGCGCGCCGGCGCCGACGAGATCGAGCTCGACCTCCCCGACGGCGCGCGCGTCGCCGACGCGATCGCCCGCCTCGGCGACGTGGCGCAGGGCCTGCCGCTCGTGATGGCCGTGAACCGCGAGTACGCGCCGGAGGACCAGGTGCTAGACGCCGGCGACGAGCTCGCGCTGATCCCCCCGGTCTCGGGGGGAGCCACGGCGCCGCTCGTCCACGTGACCGAGGAGCCGCTGTCGCTCGACGCGCTCCTGGATCGGGTGCGCGATCCGCGCGCGGGCGCGGTCGTGACCTTCCAAGGGGTGACCCGCGAGGTCGAGTTGCTCGAGTACGAGGCCTACCGCGAGATGGCGGAGGAGCGCATCGCGACGATCGTTGCCGAGGCGATCGAGCGCCACGGCGCGTGCGCCGCGAGCTGCGAGCACCGCATCGGGACGGTGCCGCTGTCAGAGCCGAGCGTCGCGGTGGCAGTGTCCGCGCCGCACCGCGGCGAGGCCTTCGCCGCCGCGCGCGAGGTCATCGACCGCGTCAAGGCAGAGGCGCCGATCTGGAAGAAGGAGGTGAACGGTGAAGAGGAGCGCTGGGTCCCCGGGAAGCGACCCTGAGCTGGCGGGCCGGCTGCGCGCCCTGCCGTCGGTCGAGGAGCTGGCCGCGCGGCTCGACGGCGTGCCGCACGCGGTGGCGGTGAGCGCCGCCCGCGCGGCGATCGCGGATCGGCGCGGGGCGATCGTGGTCGACGGAGACGGCGCGGGCGGCCCCCCCGACCTCGACGACCTCGAGCGCACCGCGCGCGCCCGCGCCGCCGCGGCCATGCGCCCCAGCCTGCGCCCAGTCATCAACGCCACCGGCGTGATCGTCCACACGAACCTCGGCCGGGCGCCGCTTGCGCCGGCGGCGATCGAGGCCGTGACCGCGGTCGCGGGCGGCTACTCGAGCCTCGAGTACGACCTCGAGGCCGGCCGGCGGGGCTCTCGCCACGTCCACGCCGAGGACGTCCTGCGCGACCTCACCGGCGCCGAGGCGGCGACCGTGGTGAACAACTGCGCCTCCGCCGTGCTGCTCGCGGCGGCTGCGCTGGCGGAGCGGCGCGAGGTGGTTGTCTCGCGCGGCCAGCTGATCGAGGTCGGCGGCTCGTTCCGGATCCCGGACGTGGTCGCGCAGTCGCGGGCGCGCCTCGTCGAGGTCGGGACCACCAATCGGACGCGCCTCGCGGACTACGAGCGCGCCGTCGGCGACGACACCGGCGCGATCCTGCGGGCTCATCCGTCGAACTTCCGCGCACTCGGCTTCACCGAGGAGGTCGCCATCGAGGAGCTGTGCCGGCTGGGCGAGCGCGCCGGCGTGCCCGTGATCGACGACGCGGGCTCCGGCGCCCTGGTCGGCGGGATCCCCGCGCTCGCCGACGAGCCGGCGGTCCGGCGCTCGGTGAGCGCCGGCTGCGCGCTCGTGTGCTTCTCGGGCGACAAGCTCCTCGGCGGCCCGCAGGCGGGCGTGATCGTGGGGCGCCGCGAGGCGGTCGAGCGCTGCCGCCGCCACCCGCT
>JBPCPH010000189.1:0-5297 GCA_050999415.1 Thermoleophilaceae bacterium | reverse complement strand
CCCGATTGGGATCTCCGGTTACTTGCACGCCTGGAGCCCAAGCCGGAGCCGGTCTCGACTCAGGTGGTGCCGCGCGACCGCCACGCGGAGCTCCTCTCGCAGGTCGCGCTGGCCGGCGCCGGCCTCGAGCGGCTGGCCACGGAGGTGCGCCATCTCCAGCGCACCGAGGTGCTGGAGGTCCAGGAGCCGTTTCACGCGGGTCAGAAGGGGTCATCGGCGATGCCCCACAAGCGCAACCCGATCGTGTCCGAGCGGATCACCGGCGTCGCTCGGCTGCTGCGCGGCTACGCCCAGGCCGGACTCGAGAACGTGGCACTCTGGCACGAGCGCGACACCTCGCACTCGTCGGTCGAGCGGGTGGCGCTGCCCGACGCCACCACGCTGCTCGACTACGCTCAGCACCTCGCGCTCATGGTCGTGGAGGGAATGACCGTGGACGCCGAGCGGATGCGCGCCAACCTCGACGCCACCCACGGGGCGCTCTATTCCCAGCGCGCGCTGCTGGCGCTCGTCGAGGCCGGCAGCACGCGAGACGATGCCTACCGCCTGGTGCAGGAGGCCGCGCAGCGCGCCTGGAGCGAGGGCGTCTCGTTCCGGGACCTGCTTGCGAAGGCCGCACCGCAGCTTGACCTCGACCCCGTGTTCGACACGGCCGTGTTCGTTCGCCACGTGGACGAGGTGCTTCGTCGGCTCGATTCGCTCGACTAACCGGCGGCGACCACCTCTGTTGGTAGCCTCGATTCGTGAGCGCCGCCGCCACGCTCGAGGGTCTTCGCCTGGTCAACAGCGGCAAGGTTCGCGACATCTACGAGGCCGGCGATCGCCTGCTGCTCGTGGCCTCGGACCGCATCTCGACCTACGACGTCGTGCACCCGACGCCGATTCCGGGCAAGGGCGCGGTCCTCACCGGGCTGTCGGCGTTCTGGTTCGGCCGCACCGAGTCGATCTGCGCCAACCACGTCGTCTCCCATGACGACGTTCCGGCGGAGGTGCGTGGCCGCGCGGTGCTCGCGGAGCGGCTCGAGATGTTCCCGATCGAGTGCGTGGTCCGGGGCTACATCACGGGCTCGGGCTGGAAGGACTACCAGGCGACTGGCGCCGTCTGCGGGGTGTCGCTGCCGACGGGCCTGCGCGAATCCGAGCAGCTCCCCGAGCCGATCTTCAGCCCGGCGACCAAGGCTGAGATCGGCGACCACGACGAGAACGTGGACATCGAGCGGGCGGCGGAGATCGTGGGCGACCGCGACCTCGTCGAGGAGCTCCGCCGGCTGTCGATCGAGATCTACACCTACGCGGCGGACCACGCCCGCGAGCGGGGCATCCTCCTGGCCGACACCAAGCTCGAGTTCGGTCGCGACCGCGACGGGCGCATCATCCTCGCCGACGAGGTGGTCACGCCCGACTCCTCGCGCTTCTGGCCCGCCGAGGGCTACGAGCCGGGGCGTCCGCAGCCGTCGTTCGACAAGCAGTACGTGCGCGATTGGGCCTCGGCGTCCGGCTGGGACAAGACGCCGCCCGCGCCGGCACTTCCCGACGACGTCGTCGAGGGCACGCGGCGGCGCTACGTGGATGCCTACGAGCGGATCACAGGGGGACCGTTCTCGAGCTGGCTCGACCGCGGCGCCGGCTCGTGAGGGTTCAGCCGGACGTTGGCGGTTTACCGCTACCCATGGGTCGGAAAACCGCCATCGATGGACGTGGCGCGGGCGGGAAGGTGGTCGCATCCGCGCGCGTGTGCTGATCAGGCCTAAGGACGGGATCCTCGACCCGCAGGGCCAGACCGTTGAGCGGGCGCTCCCGGCGCTCGGGTTCGAGGGCGTGTCGGACGTGCGCGTCGGAAGGCTCGTGGAGCTCGACGTCGCGGACCCCGCGCGCGTGGAAGAGATGTGCGAGAAGCTGCTGGCGAACCCGCTCGTCGAGGACTACGAAGTCCTCCTTCTGGACGGATGACGCTGCAAACCTTCGCTCGCCGGCGTCATCGGGTCTCGACATGGCCCACCATGTCTTCGACCCTGCTTCCTTGGCGGAGCGAGCGCAGCGAGCGGTCGGCGCCGAAGGCGCCGCGGTTTTCGCGCCCCCGTCAGAGAAGGAGTGAGCCGTGAGGTTCGGCGTGGTTCGGTTCCCAGGCTCCTGCGACGAGGTGGACGCGCTGCTCGCCTGCCGTCGCCACGGCGACGCAGAGCTCCTGTGGCACGCCGACCGCGATCTGCACGGCGTGGACGCTGTCGTCATCCCCGGCGGCTTCACCTACGGCGACTACCTGCGCGCCGGGGCGATCGCGCGCTTCGCCCCGGTGATGGACACGGTCGCGGCCTTCGCCCGCGAGGGCGGGCCGGTGCTCGGCATCTGCAACGGCTTCCAGGTCCTGTGCGAGGCCGGGCTGCTTGCGGGGGCGCTGCTGCCAAACGCGGCGCTGCGCTTCGTCTGCCGGCAGGTGCGCCTGACCGTCGAATCCGCCGACACGCCGTTCACGCACACCTGCGCGCGAGGGGACGCGCTCTCGCTTCCGGTCAAGCACGGCAGCGGGCGCTTCCAGGCGCCGGCGCGCCTACTCGACGAGCTCGAGGCCGATGGGCTGGTCGCGCTTCGCTACGCGGAGGGACAGAACCCGAACGGCTCGGCGCGCGACATCGCGGGCGTGGTCAACCGCGGGCGCAATGTGCTTGGGCTGATGCCCCACCCCGAGCACGCCGTCGATCCACTGACGGGATCGGGCGACGGCAACGCGTTGTTCGCCTCGCTGGCGCGGGCGCCGGAGCTCGCCGCGGCGTGACGTCACAAGCGGCGCCGGCGCGTCACCGCGACCTCGGCCTCACCGACTGGGAGTACGAGCAGATCGAGGACGGGCTCGGCCGCGAGCCGAACGCGCTCGAGCTCGCCGTCTTCTCGCTGATGTGGTCCGAGCACTGCTCCTACAAGCACTCGCGCAAGCTGCTCGGAAGGCTTCCGACCGAGGGGCGGGCGGTCGTGATGGGGCCGGGCGAGAACGCCGGTGCGGTGGACGTCGGCGACGGCCTCGCGATCGCCTTCAAGGTCGAGTCGCACAACCACCCGAGCGCGGTCGAGCCGTTCCAGGGCGCGGCCACCGGAGTCGGCGGGATCCTGCGCGACGTCTTCGCGGTCGGCGCGCGCCCGATCGCCGTGCTCGACTCGCTGCGGTTCGGCGAGCTGGACTCGGCGCGATCGCGCTACCTCCTCGACGGCGCCGTGAGGGGGATCGGGCACTACGGCAACTCGATCGGCGTCCCGACCGTCGGAGGGGAGATCTACTTCGAGCGCCCCTACGAGCAGAATTGCCTCGTCAACGCGATGTGCGTGGGCATCGCTCCGAGGGAGCGCCTGATCCGCAGCGCCGCTGCCGGGCCCGGCAACGTGGTGGTCCTCTTCGGGGCGCTGACGGGCCGCGACGGCATCGGCGGCGCCTCGGTGCTCGCGAGCGCCGAGCTGTCCGAGGAGGACGAGTCGAAGCGGCCGAGCGTGCAGATCGGCGACCCCTTCGAGGAGAAGAAGCTGCTCGAGTGCTCGCTGGAGCTGCTCGACGCGGAGCTGCTCGTGTCGCTCCAGGACCTGGGCGCGGCCGGGCTGTCATCGAGTGCCTCCGAGATGGCCTCGAAGGGCGCGGTCGGCGTGGACCTCGACGTGGATCGAGTCCCGCTTCGCGAGGAGGGGATGGAGCCGTTCGAGGTCATGATCTCGGAGTCCCAGGAGCGGATGCTGTGCGTGGTGGAGCCCGAGCGGCTCGACGAGGTCATGGCCGTGTGCGAGCGGTGGGAGGTCCGTGCCACCGCGATCGGCTCGGTGACCGACACGGGGCGCTTGCGGGTGTTCTCCGGCGAGGAGCTAGCCGGGGACATGCCGGTCACGGCGCTCGTGGACGAGTGCCCGCTCTACGACCTCGAGCCCGCTGCGCCCGCCGGCCGGGCAGGGCCACCGCTCGGCTTTCCAGACCACCGCGACCCGGCGGAGACCCTGCTCGCGCTCCTCGGCTCCCCGAACGTGGCGAGCAAGCGCTGGGCGTTCGAGCAGTACGACGCGCTCGTGGGGTCGCGGACCGTGCGCCGGCCCGACGACGCGGACGCCGCCGTGCTGCTGCTCGGTCAGGATGCCGGCGGCGGCCCCGCGATCGCCGTCGCGATCGATGGCAACGGTCGTCGAGCGGCGTGCGACCCGTACGTCGGCGCCGCCGAGGCGGTGCTCGAGTGCGCGCGCAACCTCGCCTGCGTCGGCGCCGAGCCGCTCGGGCTGACCAACTGCCTCAACTTCGGCAACCCGGAGAGGCCGGCGGTCGCGTGGCAGCTCGAGCGCGCGGTCGACGGCCTGGCCGATGCCTGCCGCGCGCTCGGCGTGCCGGTGATCGGCGGCAACGTCTCGCTCTACAACGAAGGCGGCAGCGGGCCGATCTACCCGACGCCCGTCGTCGGGATGGTCGGCCGGTTGCCCGACGCGACCCGCGCTGCCGGGATCGCCTTTCGCCAAGAGGGCCACGAGATCGCGCTGATCGGCCCGTTCGAGCCGGTGCTCGAGGGGTCGGAGCTCGAGAAGCGCTGGGGAAGGACGGCGGACGGATTGCCGCAGATCGACCTTGCGGCGCAGGCTCGCGCGCTCGCTGTGGTCCGCGAAGCGGTTCGAGGCGGGAAACTGGCCTCCGCGCACGACGTCTCCGACGGCGGGCTCGCCTGCGCAGTCGCGGAATGCTGCGTGGCAGGCGGGGTCGGCGCCCGCGTGGAGTGGGACGCGACCGGGATAGAGCGCCTCCCCCTTCCGGCGCCGTCCGACGTGCGGCTGTTCGGCGAGGCGCCCGGCGGAGTGGTGGTCTCGGGGCCGGCCGCGGCGATCGCCGAGCTGGCAGACGCGGCCGCTGACACCCCCGTTCTGACCCTCGGCACGGTTGGCGGAAACACGCTGGATATGCGGGTGTTCGCTGCTAGGCTCCGAGTAGCGGTCGATGATCTCACGACCGCCCGGGAAGGCACGCTTCCCGACCTCCTCTCATGACTTCTCCGAAGCCGATCCCGGCCTCGCAAATGGTCGACCTCCGCGACGGCCCGCGCGACGAGTGCGGGGTGTTCGGTACCTACGCTCCCGAGCGCGAGGTCGCCCGGCTCGCCTACTTCGCGCTCTTCGCGCTCCAGCACCGCAGCCAGGAGTCGGCCGGCATCGCGACCGCGGCGAACGGCCACATCATGACCTTGCGTGACCTCGGGCTCGTCTCGCAGGTGTTCGACGAGCCCAAGCTGCGGGCGCTCGCGGGGGATATGGCCGTCGGACACGTCCGCTATTCGACCACCGGGTCCTCG
>JBPCPH010000133.1:0-3276 GCA_050999415.1 Thermoleophilaceae bacterium | reverse complement strand
GAGCCCGAGCAGCTCCGAAACCGGCACGAACTCGAAGCCGCGCTCGCCGAGGTCGCGCACGATCCATTCGACCGCGACCGCAGTCTGGTCGAGCGCCTTGCGGTCGTCGTGGAGCAGCACGATCGAGCCCGGCTCGACCCTTCTCACGACCCGGCGATGGATGGCCTCGGCGCCCGGCGTCTCGTAGTCGTGGGGGTCGACGTCCCACCTCACGGTGACGAGGCCGGCGAGGCGGGCCGCCAGGACCACCGACCGTGTGACCGCGCCGTACGGGGCTCGAAAGACGCGCGGGGTGACGCCGGCGGCATCGCGGATCGCGGCGTTGGTCGCTCGCAGCTGGCGGAAGGTCTCGCGCGGCCGCCCGGCGAGGCGCTCGTGGCAAAGCGCGTGGTTGCCGATCTCATGGCCCTCCGCCAGGGTCCGGCGCAGCAGCCCCTCCCGGCCCCGCACCCGCTCACCGAGAACGTTGAAGGTGGCGCGCGCCCGGTGCCGACTCAGCGCCTCGAGGATGAGCTCGGTTACCCGTCCCGGCCCGTCGTCGAAGGTCAGCGCGATGCGCCTGAAGTCGCGCGGGCCGTGTCGTCGCGCGGTGAGGATGGTCGTCAGGCCGGGCGGCCGGTTGTCGTGGCCGCTCTCGCTCGCCGAGGAACGGGTCGAGCTAGGTCTTGAGGAAGAACGCCGCCTCGTCCAGGACCTCTTCGCGCGTCATCGGCCTGCCGAATGGGCCGTCCGGGATCGAGCCCTTCAGCCGATCGCTCCCCCTGAAGCCGTTGCCCGCGTACTCGTTGAGCGCCGCGGCGTGGCGCGCCTCGACCGTGGCGATCGTCCCGGCCGTCGCGAGGAGGTCGCGGTCCTGGATCCGCGGCGCCTGGCCGAGGTAGGCGGCCGCCCCTAGGTTCTCCACCACCGCGGCCACGTCGAGGATCTTCTCCTTGCCGGAGACGATCACCGCCTTGAAGTCCGTTTCCGGCCTGGCGACCGGGGTGCCGCCGAGCTGGTTCGCCACGCCCGCGAGCGCGCTCACGTGCTCGCTCTCGTTCTGGCGGATGCTGCGCATCAGCCGGGCGAGCCGCGGCTCGGTGATCTTGTTGCTCGCGATGACCTGCTGGTAGAAGTCCTCCTCGAGGTACTCGAGGAAGAGGGCGTAGTTGACGATCTCGAGGTCGGTCTTCGGCTCGGCCGTGCCGGAACTCGTCTCCGACTCGGCCGGACCGGAGCTCGTCTCCGCCGCCCCGCCGCCCTCCGCGTCGCTGCCGCATGCGGCGGCCAGGGTCGAGAGCGCTGCGGTGCCCCCCGCGGCGCCGACCAGCTGAATGAATCGCCGCCGCGACGCGGCGTATTTCGTCGCGCGCTCTGAATCGGTGCCGTCCTGGGCGGCCTGCCCCTCGATCTGGCTCTCCTGCATGACTTCGCTCCTCACCCTTGCCCGGCCACGCATGGTACCCGGATGTTGCCGCGAGATGACGAGGTCGAGGGCGACCCTTCACCTGCGGCTCTAGTGTCTCGCCATGCCGGCAGACGCCGCACCGGAGATCCTCCTCGTCCGCCACGGGGAAACCGAGTGGAGCCGCGCGGGACGCCACACCGGGCGCACGGACGTGCCGCTCACCGAGGCCGGTCGCAGCCAAGCGAGGCGCCTCGCCGGCCGCTTGGCCGGTCGTTCCTACGCGCGCGTGCTGACCAGTCCGCTCGGCCGCGCTCGGGAGACGTGCCTGCTCGCCGAGCTGGGGGGCGGCGCGGAGGTGCGGGCGGAGCTCGCCGAATGGGATTACGGCGACTACGAGGGACGGACGACGGCTGCCATCCGCCGCGAGCGGCCGGGGTGGACCGTCTGGCGCGACGGTTGTCCGGGCGGGGAGACCGCGGACGCGGTCGCGACGCGCTTGCAGTCGGTCATGGCCGAGCTTGGCGCGAGCGACGGCGACGTCGCGATCTTCGCCCACGGCCACGTGCTGCGGGTCCTCGCCGCCCGCTGGATCGAGCTGCCTGCCGTGGGCGGCGCGCGCCTGGCGCTGGGGACCGCCGCTCTCAGCGTGCTCGGGTACGAACGCGAGACGCCCGTCCTTCGCCTCTGGAACGATGCCGGCTCGTGACGGGGTGACGTGCATGCTGACCGGGTCCCTCACCGCCGAGGTGGCGCGCATCTACGCGGAGGGGATCGTGGACGCGGGCAAGGAGCCGGCGCTCTTCACGCTGCTGGCGTTCCTGCTGACGTTCGCGTTCGTCCGCACCAGCACCCATCTGATCCGTCGCGGCGTCAAGTGGTGGCCTGGGAACCTCGAGGTGAAGGGCACGCACATCCATCACCTGGTGTGGGGCATCCTGCTGCTGATCGTCGTCGGCTACCTCGGGGTGGTCCTCGAGCCCGCATCGCCCTGGCACGAGGTGCTCGCGATCCTGTTCGGCGTGGGCGCGGCGCTGACGCTCGACGAGTTCGCGCTGTGGCTCAACCTTCGCGACGTCTACTGGTCGCACGAGGGACGGCGCTCGATCGACGCCGTGATCGTGGCCGGGATCCTTGGCGCCGTCGTGGTCATGGGCTTCAGCGTCTGGGTCGACCTGGCGAACGACGTCAGGATCGCCGCTCAGATCGCTGCGGGCGCGGTCGGGTTCCTCGGGCTCGCTCTCGCTCTGGTGAACGCGCTCAAGGGCAAGTACGCGTGGGCGGCGGTCTCGCTCTTCATACCTGTAGTCGGGCTGATCGGCGCGCTCAGGCTCGCGCGTCCGGGGTCGCCTTGGTCGCGGCTCCGCTCCGACGCGAGCCGGGCGGGCGCCGAGGCACGCCACCGGCACTCGTCACACGGACCCGGCGCGACGCTGGAGGCGGACGCTGACGAACGCCAGCAGCCAGGTGAGCTGCGCGGCGAGCGGGCTCAGCAGCGCGATCGGGATCGAGACGAGGAAGGCGCCCGGGGTGGCGAGCGCCCGCAGGGTTCCGAAGGGCTCGGTCGCGGGCCGGTCGGCGGCCCGCACTAGGTCCTGACGCAGCGCGTAGCTGATCATCAGCACGTTGACTAGGGCGGCGAGCCCGAGGATCGCCGCGTAGGTCATCACGGCTACGTCGATCTCGCCGTAGGTGCCCAGCAGGTCGCTCGTGAACGGCACGAGCACGATCAGCGACAGGTACACCAGGTTGGCGACCATCAGCCTCCCGTCGAAGCCCTCGAGCGTGGCGAAGAAGCGATGGTGGACCAGCCAGAGCCGGCCGACGACCGCGAAGCTCAGGGCGTAGGCGAAGAAGTGGGGCGCAAGGTCCACGATCCCGCGCGCGAGCGC
>JBPCPH010000092.1:0-10864 GCA_050999415.1 Thermoleophilaceae bacterium | reverse complement strand
CCTAGGCCGCCCTTCCTTCGCGGCGCAGAGCCTCCTCGAGACGCAGGCCGGCGTCCACGGGCCGCTCGCCGCGCAGCGCCGCGCGCACCGCCATGAAGTCGGCCACCGCTGCCACGTCGTGAGTGCGGACCATGCTCACCCCGGCGTCGATACCCTCGCCGACCGCCGCCAGCGTGCCGCCCAGGCGCTCCCCCGGAGCGCGCGCGCAGATCGCGCCCACGAAGTCCTTGCGCGACACCGACAGCAGGAGCGGACGTCCGAGCCGCGCGAGCGCGGGCAGGTCGCGCAGCGCGGCGACGGTCTCGGCCGGCGTCTTTCCCAGGTCGGGCCCCGGGTCGAGCAGAATCTGAGCCTCATCCACCCCGACGGCGCCGGCGACGCCGGCGCGCTCGCGGAGGAAGGCCACCACGTCATCGCGCACGTCCTCGTAGGCGGGGAACTCCTTGTGCTTGGGCGCCGCGCGCGTGTGCGTGATCACGAGCCCGGCGCCCGAGCGGGCGCACGCCTCCGCCACGCCCGCTTCCGTGAGGCCACTCGGGTCGTTGACCATCGCCGCGCCGGCCTCGATCGCAGCGGACGCGACCTCGGCGCTCCAGGTGTCGACCGAGACGATCAGCCCGTCGCCCGCGAGCCGCTCCACCAGCGGAACGACGCGGGTGACCTCCTCCTCGACCGGTACCGCGGGCAGGTGGGTGACGCCCGACTGGCCGCCGACGTCAACGATCGCCGCGCCGGCCGCCGCGAGCGCCCGCCCGTGAGCCACGAGCTCGGCGAGCCCCGCGTGGCGGCCGCCGTCGAAGAACGACTCCGGCGACGCGTTCACCACTCCCATCAGCAGCGGACTCCCGCGCTCGATCGCGAGCTCGCGCCCGCGCAGGCGAACCGTCGCCGTCGCGGCGGTCACAGCAGCGCCAGCCCCTCTTCGGCGGCCTCGCGCGCCCACGCGTCGAGCTCGGACTCGAGTCGCCCGGCGTCCCAGCCGAGCTCTCCGGCCAGGGCACCTGCCACGGCGCGCGCGCCCTCGGAGTCGCGCTCGGCGAGGCGTCGCCCGTCGAGCAGGGCGAGCCGCGTCCGGCGCATGAGCACGTCGCCCACGGTCAGCGCCTGCTCGCGGCGCGCGGCGAACACCGCCTCGGCCAGCAAATCGGGCAGGTCCGGGCAGATCCTCCGCGCGAGCCGCGGCTCGGCCTGGCACAGCGCGAGGACGTCGTGGGCCGCGTGCCCGTATCGGCCGGCGAGCAGCGCGCGGCTCTCGGCGTCCACGCCGTCGACTGCCCCGAGGTCCTCCTCCGAAGCCGGCTGGCCGAGCTGGATCACGTCGGTCCGGCAGGGCGCCTCGCGCCCCTCGCGCTCCACGATCCGATCGACAGCCATCTTCGCCATCCGCCGCCAGGTCGTGAGCTTGCCGCCGGTGATCGTCACGAGCCCCGATCCCGTCTCGAACAGCTCGGCCTTGCGCGAGATGTCCACCGACTTCTTCGGGTCGCCGGTCGAGATCAGCGGCCGGACGCCGGCGTAGGCGCCGGTCAGGTCGGATACGTCGAGCTCGCGCTTGAAGAAGCGGTTGGTGGCCTGGAGCAGGTACTCGGCGTCGGCGCCGTCGGGGGCCACGTGCTCGAGGTCGCCGTCGTAGTTGCGGTCGGTGGTTCCGATCAAGGTGCGCCCGAGCCACGGCAGCACGAAGATCGTGCGCCCGCTGCCGGCGGGCACGATCGCCGCGACGTCGACCGGAAGCGTCTCGCGCGCGAGCGTCAGGTGGGTCCCGCGGCTTGGGCGGATGCGCGGAAACTCGGTCGCCTCGTACAGCTCCTCCCCTCGGATCTGATCCGCCCAGACCCCGGTCGCGTTCACGACGTTGTCGGCCCGGACCTCGAGCGTCTCGCCGCCGACGCGGTCGGTGCACGCGACGCCCGAGGCGCCTCCGGCCTCCTCGATCAACCCGGTGACCTCGACCCGGTTCGCGATCACGGCGCCGAAGCGCTCCGCCTCGCCCAGCACGGTGAGCACGAGGCGCGCGTCGTCGGTCTGGCAGTCGTAGAAGAGGTAGGCCTCGGTCGGCTTGCGACTCTCGAGCGCCGGCAGGAGCTTGGCCGCCTCCTCGGCGTCGATGGTGCGGTGGCGGTCGGGGCTCCAGGAGTCCTCGGGGCGCGCGTCGCGACCCCGGCGGGGACGGCGCAGGCGCTCGGAGGCCATCACGTCGTAGAGGTTGAGCCCGATGCCGGTGGCGCGCGTCTGCCAGCCCTTGAAGAACGGCACCAGGAAGGGAAGCGGCTTCACGAGGTGCGGCGCCAGGTTGACCATCAGCGCGCGCTCGAGCAGCGCCTCGCGGACCAGCCCGAGGTCGAAGTTCTGCAGGTAACGAAGGCCGCCGTGGATGAGCTTCGACGAGCGCCCCGAGGTGCCCGAGGCGAAGTCGGCGCGCTCGACGAGCGCAACGCTGTAGCCGCGCGAAGCCGCGTCGAGCGCTACACCCGCGCCGGTGATCCCGCCGCCGACCACGGCCAGGTCGAAGCGCTCCTCGCCCAATGCGCGCAGGGCGTCGTCGCGCGCGATCACTCGAGGTAGCTCACGTAGTCGCCGGTCGAGGCGCGCTCGGGCGCGGCCTGCTCCTGGCGCCGCGGGCCGAGGTGGAGCAGCGCGAGGAAGCGCTCGCCATCCGGGAGCCCGACCGCGGCGCGGCCGGCGTCGGTGCGCAGCACCTCCGGCGTGCGCCAGTAGCCCGCGAGGCCGCGGGCGTGGGCGGCGAGCAGCACGATGTAGGCGGCGCAGGCGGCGGCGTGGAGGTCCTCCTGATCCTGGACCAGGTCGCCGGACAGCGTCGCCGAGGCGACCACCAGCGTGGGCGCGCGGTCGAGCTTGGCGGCGGCCTCCGGACCGGCCGCCTCCTTGAGCCGTCGCAGGGCCTCCGGGCCCACGACGCGGAAGCGCCAGGGGTTCGTGAGATGGTGATTCGGCGCCCAGCGCGCGAGCTCGAGCAGCTCGTCGAGCGTGGCACGATCGACCGGCTCGGGACCGTAGACCTTGTGCGTGCGGCGGCCGCGGATGGCCTCCTCGAGCTCCACCCGACGGACGCTACCGGAGGCGGGATCGGCGGCTGAGGAGCCCCTCGGCGAAGCTGCACCCGCCGCGGATTACCGTGCGGCGATCCTCCAGCGCCTCAGTCGTCGAGCCACTCGCGCAGGTGGGCGGGCGCGGCGAGCGAGGCGAAGCTGCCCGTGTCGCGCAGCTCCTTGGCCGCGGCGAGGAGGCCGTTGACGGCCGCCCACGCGAGCCCGCCACCGACGCTGATCCGCTGGGCGCCCGCCTCGACGATCTCGCTCAACGACAGCCCAGGACGGGCGAGCACGTTGACGGGCTTCGCGACGGCTCCGCACACCGCACCGATCTCGTCGCCGCGAAGCCCGGGCGCGTAGAGCACGTCGGCGCCGGCGCGGGCGTACGCGTGCAGACGGCCGATCGTGTCCTCGAGGTCGGGGTTGCCGCGGATGTGTTTCTCGGCGCGCGCCGTGAGCGTGAACGAAAAGCCGGGGCGCCCCGCCGCCTCGGCGGCCGCGGCCACCCGCTCGACGGCGTGATCGCGGTCGTAGATGTGCCCGTTGGGGTCGTAGTCCTCGATCGAGCCGCCGACCGCTCCGGCCGCGGCCGCCCGGGCGATGGCCAGCGCCGCGTCCTCCGGCCCGGGGCCGTAGCCGTTCTCCAGGTCGACCGAGACCGGGAGCGCGGTGGCCTCATCGAGGACGCGGACGTGGGCAGCGACCTCGTCGAGGTTGACGCTGCCGTCGGCGCGCCCGAGGGTGAACGCGAAACCGGAGCTCGTACTCGCCAGCGCCCTGAACCCGAGCGCCGCGAGCACCTTCGCCGAGCCGGCGTCCCACGGGTTGGGGATGACGAACGGCTCGCCCTCGTGAAGCGCGCGGAAGTTCGCCGCCTTCTGCTCCTGTCCCGGTCGTACGAGCACGGTGTCTCCGCGTGTTTGGCGGGTGGGGTCAGCCGCCGAGCGGGCGGTCGCCGACCCAGTAGCGCGGCCCCGGGCCGAGACGGGCGGCGCGGTCGTTGGGATTGGAGAGCCGGCAGCGGTCAAGCGAGAGACAGCCGCAACCGATGCACTCGGTGAGCCCGGCCTTGAGGCGCTCGAGCTCGGCGATGCGCTCGTCGATCCTCGTGGTCCACTTGCGCGAGAGGCGCGACCAGTCGCGGCGGGCCGGCACGCGTCCTTCGGGCAGCTTGGCGAGCTCCGCGCCGATCTCCTCGAGTGACAACCCGACGCGCTGGGCGAACACGATGAAGGCGACCCGGCGCAGCACCGGTCGCGGATAGCGGCGATGACCCGAGCCGGCGCGCTCGGACTCGATCAGGCCGCGCTCCTCGTAGAAGCGCAGCGCCGAGGAGGCGACGCCGCTGCGACGCGAGGCCTCCCCGATCGTGAGCAGCTCGGCCATGGCGCAAAGCAAATCAGATCTCGCCCTTGCCTTCAAGCGTGCTTGAACTTTTAGCGTCGGGTCCCCGGCGAAGTCCCCGCCTCGAGGAGCTTCCACACCATGACGAAGCCGATCAGTCAGCGATCCACGAGGCCAGCGTCCCGTCCTTGTCCGCGGCCCTGAGCTCGTTCAGGCCACCGAGCGGTTCGAGGTCGACGAGGATCTGGGGAAAGCTCGTCAGCCCGGTGACGCGAGCGAGCTCCTCCTGGAGCTGCGGATGCTCGCCGAGATTGACCTCCTCGAAGGGCACGCCGCGCTTCGTGAGCAGCGACTTCGCGTGGACGCAGAACGTGCACGAGTCCGTGGAGAAGAGGGTGACGCTGCGAGCCATCGGTGAAGTATGGACCCGATGGCCGGCGACACGAGGCCAGGTGCTCCATCGCCCGGCCGCAGATCGCCACGGGCACATCTTCCGGCTCGGACTACTAGGAGGGTCGAGCTAGTAGTTCACGCGAAAGCTGCCGATCAGCGTTACGACGTTCCCGTCCGGGTCGCTCATCGAGGACAGCTCTACGCCCTTGTTGACGGGCTGGGTGTCGCCGGTAGGCAACCCTCGACCCGCGAGCTCCTCCTTGGCTGCCGTCAGGTCGTGGACGGCCAGGTTCAGTTGAGCGGACCCTGCACGGCCGGCATCGACCGTGACCTGGACCCAGCCCGTATCGGTCACCTGCCACTCGACGAGCGTCGACATGGGCCGGTTGTCCGCGGGGCGCCCTAAGAGCGTCTCGTACCACGCGTCCGCCCGGTCGAGGTCGGCGACGGGCACCACTGCGAGGACGTGTTCGATGGCCATTTCCGCACCTTTCGCGGTCGCTTTCGCAGTTGCGACGCCGAGGCGATGGCGGCTTGGTCCGCCCGCCCCTGTCGCGTACTGAAAAGTAGAGTGCGCGCGAGCCCAGAACTCATCGATCCGTTCTGGCAAGAACGACTCGAGCCCTGGCGCCGGCGCGCAGGTCGAACAGCGACGGCGAGCGATTGCCGTAGGGCTATACACCGACGCCCTCCTCATCCGCAAGCGGAGCCTCAAGGCCTGGACGCAGGGACAGGGAGCGGCCGAGCATGGCACTTGACTTCAACTGCGCTTGAACTAGTAGTTTGAATCGATTCCGTCCCCGACCCCCGAGGAGCCACGATGCCAGCCACGCAAACAGCCAGCCAGCGGATAACCGAGGAGGTCACATCCTGGCCGGGCGTCGAGGCGGGCCCGGGCGACCGCGGCTCGTTCTCATTCAAGGTCGGCCGGCGCGAGATCGGCCACCTGCACGGCGACCACGCCCTCCACCTCGGCTTTCCGAAGGAGGTCTGGGCCGAGCTGTTCGAGCAGGGGCGCATCGACTACCACCCAGTGTTCCCCGGCAAGCCGGGCTTCGCCGCGCGCAGGATCGAAGACGACGACGACATCCGCGAGGTGATCGAGCTGCTGCGGGTCAACTACGACCGCGCGGTGGCCAAGCACGGGCTCCCGGCGGACGCCTGATCGGTCAGGCCTGCGAGCGAGCCGGCGCGAGCCCCGCCGCCCGCCCCCGCGCCAGGACCTGGGCGGCGAGCTTGCGGCTCGCCTCGTCGATCATCTCCCCGTCGAGCGACACCGCCCCGCGTCCGTCGGCGGCGGCGAGCGCGTCGAGGATCGCCCCGGCCCTGTCGACCTCCGCCTGGGCCGGGGAGAACGCCGCGTTGATCGGCTCGATCTGCGCGGGGTGAGGCGCCCACTTGCCGTCGAGCCCGAGCGCGCGGGCGCGACCGGCCTCGACCGCCAACCCCTCGAGGTCGCTGACGTCGAGGTGCGGGCCGTCGATCGCCTGCAGGCCCGCGCTGCGCGCGGCGACCAACACCGTCTCGCGGACCCAGTGCCAGCGGTCGCCGGGGTAGTCGGCGACCGGCGAACGTCCGAGCGAGGCCGCGAGATCGGCGAAGCCGATGATCAGCGACTCGAGGCGGGCGCTCGCGCGCGCGATCTCGGCGACGCGCGCAAGGCCGGCCGCGGTCTCGATCAGAGCCTGGAGTCCGACCGGCTCCCGTCCCGCTCGCCGTTCTGTCTCATCGAGCAGGGAGTCGAGCTCCTCGAGGTCGGCGGGGGCCTCGACCTTCGGCACCACGAGGCCTCCGAGCCCCTTGCCGGCGCCCGCGACCACGTTCTCGATGTCGCGAGGGCCCCACTCGGTGGCGAGAGGGTTCACCCGCACCGCCACCGACCGCTCGCCCCACGAGCCGTCGCGGATCGCCGCGATCGCGGTGGCCCGCGCGCCCTCCTTGTGGTCGGGGACGACCGAGTCCTCGAGGTCGATGACCAGCTCGTCGGCAGGCAGCTCCCGCGCCTTGGCGAGCATGCGGTCAGAGGAGCCCGGGACCGAGAGGCACGAGCGGCGCGAGCTCGCCATCGGTTGACCATAGAGGGAGAACGTGGAAGCCTGGCGCGTTCTGCGCGGCCGGTTCAGTCGCGAAAGAGGAGAAGCGGTGCTCGGTACAGGCGAGAGGGCCCTCGTCGGGGGTCCGTACTTCGAGGATTTCGAGCTCGGACAGGTCTTCGACCAGTCCCCCACGCTGACGCTTACTCCCGGCCACGCCGCCCTCCACCAAGCGCTCGTGGGCGACCGGCTGAAACTCGCGCTCGACGCCCCGCTCAGCCGTGCCGTCACGGGCCACGATGAGCCGCTCACCCACCCGAGCCTCGTCTGCGACGTGGCGATCGGCCAGTCGACCGAGCCCACCCAGCGCGTGCGCGGCAACCTCTTCTACCGAGGGCTCGTGCTGCTGGCGCCCGTCTTCATCGGCGACACGCTGCGGACGCGAACCGAGGTGGTCGCGCTCAAGCAGAACCGCCCGCGCGACGACGGATCGGCGACCGGCCTCGTCGTACTGCGGATCAGCACCGAGAACCAGCGCAACGAGCCGGTGCTCGACTTCTGGCGCTGCGCGATGATCCCGCTCGGCGACCCGAGCGTCCAGACCGGCCACGCCGACCGCTTCGACGGCATCCCGCAAGAGCTCGACATGGCCGCTGTAGAGGCGGCGGTGCCGACCGGCTGGCGCTACGACCGCTTCCGTGAGCGCACCCGCGGAGATCACTTCGCGGACGTCGCGGCGGGCGGCGCCTATGAGATCGAGGGCCGCGACTCGGTGACCGCAGCTCCCGAGCTCGCGCGGCTGACGCTCAACATCGCGAGCGCCCACACCGACGCAGGTGCGACCTCGCACGGCCGCCGGCTCGTCTACGGCGGCCACACGATCGCCGTAGCCGCGGCGCAGGTCGCTCGGGCGCTGCCGAACCTGGTGACCGTGGTCGCCTGGCGCGGCTGCGATCACTCCGGCCCGGTCTTCGACGGTGACATCCTCGCCACCCGCCTTACGGTCGAGGCGGTGCACCAGCTCGAGGAGCGGGACGCCGGCCTCGTGGACCTACGTGCGCAGACAACCGCAGACCGCGGCGCCGAAGGGTCGGCTCCCGTCCTCGACTGGCGCTTTCTGGGGGTGATGGCGTGAACTCGATCCTCGCCGGGCTGCGCGTGGTCGAGGGCTCCGCGTACGTCGCCGCCCCGCTCGGAGGGATGACGCTCGCCCAGCTCGGCGCGGACGTGATCCGCTTCGACCCGATCGGCGGCGGCCTCGACCGCACCCGCTGGCCGGTTACCGACGACGGCGAGAGCCTCTTCTGGGCGGGGCTGAACAAGGGCAAGCGCTCGTTCTGCGTGGACCTCAAGTCGCCGCAGGGCCAGGAGCTCGTGGCCGCGCTGGTCACCGAGCCCGCGCCGGACGGCGGCCTGCTGCTCACGAACTTCCCCGCGCGAGGATGGCTCGACTATGACTCGCTCGCGGCTCGTCGCCGCGACCTCGTGATGGTCGCCATCACCGGCAACCACGACGGCTCCTCGGCCGTCGACTACACGATCAACCCCGCGACCGGCTTTCCGTGGGCCACCGGCCCGCGCAACCTGTCGGTCCCGTTCAACCATCTACTGCCGGCCTGGGACGCGGTCACCGGGACGCTCGCCGCGACGGCGCTGCTCGCGGCCGAGCGCCACCGTACCCGCACCGGCGAGGGCCAGCTCGCGCGCATCGCGCTCTCCGACGTCGCCGTCGCGATGGTCGGCAACCTCGGCAAGATCGCGGAGGTGCAGATCTCCGGCCGGGACCGCCAGAAGGACGGCAACTACCTCTACGGTGCGTTCGGTCGCGACTTCCTGACCAGGGACGAGCGGCGGGTGATGATCGTCGCGCTGACGCTGCGCCAGTGGCGCAACCTCGTCGAGGCAACCGGCCTGCACGAGGCCTTCGAGACCCTCGAGAAGCTGCTGGAGGTCGACCTCGATCGCGAGGGCGACCGCTACGCCGCGCGCGAGGTGATCGGGGGGATCCTCAAGCCCTGGACCGTCGCGCGCACGCTCGCCGAGATCCGCGCGGTCTTCGATCGCCACGACGTCTGCTGGGGCCCCTACCAGACCTTCCGGGAGCTGGTCGACGAAGACCCCCGCTGCTCGCTCGAGAACCCGCTGTTCGACGAGGTCGAGCAGCCCGGGATCGGGACCTACCTGATGCCGGGCTCGCCGGTCGATCTGGGCGCCTTCGAGCGGCTGCCGGTTCGCCGCGCGCCGCTGCTCGGCGAGCACACCGACGAGCTCCTCGCCGACGTCCTCGGCCTGTCGCAGACGGAGATCGGGCGATTGCATGACGACGGCGTCGTGGCGGGGCCGCCGATCGCCGTCGATGCGCCGGTCGCGAGCCCTTGACATCAAGGGCACTTGAACTTGTAGGTTGATTCGCCTCCGCCCCTAAACGGACCGATGAGTTTCTTCGCGACTCGCGGTCTAACAACGGGACCAGGTTGAAACCGGGACCACGCTTGCGTGATCAACGCAAACGTTCGAGGAGCCACATGACGACGCAGTCACCCTTTGCAATCGAGGCCACGGGCCTCGTCAAGGCCTTCGGCACGGTCCGAGCGGTCGACGGCGTCGACCTGGCCGTGCGCAGCGGCTCCGTGTACGGCGTGCTCGGCCCCAACGGCGCCGGCAAGACGACCGCGATCCGCATGCTCGCGACGCTGCTCATCCCCGATTCCGGCTCCGCGCGCGTGCTCGGGTACGACATCGTGCGCGAAGCCGACAAGGTGCGCAGCGTCGTCAGCCTGACCGGACAGCTCGCCTCGGTCGACGAGGACCTCACCGGACAGGAGAACCTCGTCCTGATCGCCAGGCTGCTTGGGCTCAAGCGAGCCCAGGCCAACGCGCGGGCGGCCGAGCTGCTCGAGGCGTTCGGCCTCGCCGACGCCGCCGGCCGGCTGGTGAAGAAGTTCTCCGGCGGCATGCGTCGCCGGCTCGACGTCGCCGCAAGCATCGTCGTCACGCCACAGCTGATGTTCCTCGACGAGCCCACGACCGGGCTCGACCCGCGTTCTCGCAACCAGGTCTGGGACATCATCCGCGCGCTCGTCGACGGGGGCACGACGATCCTGCTCTGCACTCAGTACCTCGACGAGGCCGACCAGCTCGCCGACGGGATCGCAGTGATCGACCGCGGCAAGGTGATCGCCGAGGGCACGCCGGCCCAGCTCAAGGCCTCGGTCGGGCGGGGTGCCCTGCACGTCCGACTGCTCGACTCCGATCAGCGGCCCGAAGCAGAGCGCGTGCTCGCCCACGAGCTGGGCACGGTGCACCTGGAGGCCGACCCGGCGGCGCTGTCGGCCTCTTGCGCCGACGCCGACCGGGCCGCCGAGGCCGTGGCCGCACTGTCCCGATCCGATGTCAGGGTCGCCGGATTCTCGCTCGGCCAACCGAGCCTCGACGAGGTGTTCCTCGCGCTGACCGGCCACCCGGCCGAGGAGGACGCCGACGCCGCAGCCATCGCCGACCAGGAGGAGCAAGCCGCATGAGCGCCACCCCGACGACGCACGCAGACTCGACGCCGGCCGACGAGGCGGCCGTCCGAAGAGCGCTGTCCTCGAGCGCTCGCCCGCCGCTCCCGAGCCCCCTGTCGGCGACCCTGACCTTCGGTTGGCGCGGGATGCTCAAGGTCAAGCACGTCCCCGAGCAGCTCCTCGACGTGACGATCACGCCGGTGATGTTCGTGCTGATGTTCACCTACCTGTTCGGCGGCGCGATCGCCGGCTCCACCGGCGAGTACCTCGACTACATTCTCCCGGGAATCCTGGTGATGTCGGTGCTCTTCACGACCGTCTACTCGGGCGTAGCGCTCAACACCGACCTCACCAAGGGGGTCGTCGACCGCTTTCGCTCGCTGCCGATCTGGCGGCCGGCGCCGCTCGTCGGCTCGGTGGTCGGAGACAGCGTCCGCTACCTGGTCGCCGGGACCGTGATCGTCGTGCTCGGCGTGATCCTCGGCTACCGGCCGGGGGCCGGGGTTCCGGGCGTCCTCGCGGCGCTGGCGCTCGT
>JBPCPH010000061.1:0-5372 GCA_050999415.1 Thermoleophilaceae bacterium | reverse complement strand
GACGCCGACCGCGCGGACTCCGCCGCGGGCGATGACGAAGAGGTCGAAGCGGAGATGAAGCGGATCGAGGAGAACCCGCCGGAGAACCTCGAGGACTGGCCGCAGGGCAAGGCGAAGTACGAGACCTACGGGGGCCCCGAGGGCACCCACGGCTACCACGAGGGGCCCGAGCAGAAGCTCGGCCCGTCGTCGCTGCGCCACCACGAGGGCGGCGGGGTGAGCGTCGAGGGTGACAAGGTCGACGACCCCGACAAGTACAAGGGCGACCCGATCCCGGGCGGCCCCACCGACCCGAACTCACCGGACCAGCCGGGCGAGCGCGACCTCGAGCAGGGACGCGAGTCGGAGGACTCGGGGGACACCGAGTCGGAGGACTCGGACGAGGCGAAGGACTCGAGCGAGGGCTGAGCGCTCGTGCCTCCCTAGCGAGGCTTCTTGGTCTGCTCGCCCGGCGCCGGCGACACGACCACGCCGTCGATGACGAGAGGGCTGGGGGCGGTCGCTCGGTCCTGGAGCGCGAGTTCTGTGAAGCGAGCCATACGCTCGCCACAGCGCCGGTAAAACTTCAGCTGTTCGCGCCGGCCAAACATGCGGAATCCGAGACGGATCGCAGGGTTGCGGATGTCGGCCATCCGTGAGATGGCGCCGAGGCGAAACTCGACGGCGCCCGAGTCGAGCCACTTGCGCAGGTCATAGTCCATTCGCCCGACCTCCAGATGGCCCTTGAGCGTGGCGTAGCTCCATCCGAACAGCGCCACGGGGCGGCCGCCACGCGTCAGGGTCTCCTCCCGGACCGCAACAACTCGAACCCCGACGCGAAAGCGAAGCGCTAGAAAACGGACCTGCAGGAGCATGTCGCGGCCGTCGAGCGGGGCGTCGGCGAGGTAGATCGCGCGGACCTGCGAGGGATTCGCGAACTCGTAGCCGAACATCAGCCGGCGCGCCACCTCGTAGCTCCCGCCCGGTTCGGGCGGCCCAGGCCGCTCAGTGGGAAGCGGCTGCGATCGTTCGTCCACGTGCCAGCCCGGCCCACGTGCGCGAGGGTCAAGAGCGGAGAGGTCGACGTTCAGCGGTCGGTCGTGCAAGCCAGCCAGCGCCCTGCGCATCGCCGGCCGCGTGAGCAAGTCCCGGTCATTCATTGAGGGGGATTCGCCGCGTGCGGATCTCGACCCCACCGGCCCGCCGGCCGCCCGCTATGTCGATCACCCGTTCGATGAAGGACGTCCACATATGCAGCTGGATCTCCTTCGCCATCCGAAGCCGGTCATAGAGAAGCTCGCACAGCCGGTCGCCGCTCCGTGCCCAGGACTCGACCGTGAAGACGATGCTTCCGACCTCGCCTGCGGCCCGGAACTCGATCTGCCCCGCTTCGAGGTGGCCCGTGAGCGTCGCGAGGCGAAACGAGCTCGGCGTCATCTCCACCACCCGCACCGGGCCGTCCCATGGGCCGGGCATTCGCACGACGAACTCGTCGCCGACTCGCATCGTTCCCTTCTCGCCGCGCACCTTCTGGAAGGTCGCGAACTCGGACGGCGCCGCACGATCGGGGTCCCTGCTTACCCGGTCGATGAGCGCTTCCTTCGACAGCTCCGCCGCCAGAATCCGGGCCCGATAGCGACGATGAAAGAGAGGGCCGGCGCCGTGCTCGTGCGTTTGGAGGTCCCGCCGATCAACGCCGTGCGGGATCTCGGGCGGAGCGTCGCTCTCGAGGAAGCCCTCCGCCTCGCTTCTGTACATGGGCGTGGTTCGCCACATATAGCGCCACGACGTGAGAGCGATGCCGAGCGGCCAGCGTGCGGCTGTGGCGAGGCGACGTGAACGTGGGAGTTGGTCCGTCACGCCCAAGCACCTACCCTTCCCCCGATTCGGCAACACCTGCGATGCGAAGTCCCAAAGGGGGTATGACGAAGCTCATGTTGACCCGCGTCCTTCACGAGACCGGCTTTCGAGGGTGGCAGTTCCACCTGCTCTCGCTCGGGTCGATCGCCCTTTGCATCGTGCTGTGGATCCGTGCCAAGACCCTCGACCAGGAGGAACGCCCAAACGCCGAACGTCGGGCGCTGTTCGCGGGGTTGTGGCCGCCCACGCTGTGGTTGGTCGGGGACTCGCTTCAGCGAACCGAGGCCGAAGCGGGCACCCGAGCGTCGCGCCGGTTACGACGGTTCAAGGCCTGAAGGCCGCTACTCGCCGCCCCCGTCCTCGGGGTCCTGCGCCCTGACCCGACAGAGCGCGACGCGCCCCTCGATCCCCTTGAAGCGACGCGCGGGCGCGCGCGACCAGCGGTAGGCGTCGTCGGGGGCGTCGCCTCGCAACTCGTCGGTGACGAGCACGCTGCCGGGGCGAGCAACGTCGGTGACGCGACTCGCGAGGTTCACCGGACGGCCGTACCAGTCGCCGCCACGGGCGAGCGCCGGCCCGCGCGCCGCGCCCGCGCGCAGTTGCGGGAAGTCGTCGCCGGCAGCGTCCGCGTCGGCCACGAGACCGAGCAGCGCGTCGACCAGCGGCGCGCTTTCCGACGAGGCGAGCATCGCGGCGTCGCCAATCGTCTTGACGAGCCGCACCGGCGGCTCCGCGTGCTCAGCCGCCATCGTGGCCAGCCGCCCGGCCAGCCGACCGAGGTCCGACGCGGGGAGCCGCTCCCCGAGGCGAGTGAAGCCCACGAGATCCGCGAAGCCGACGCTGACCGCGACGGCCCCCGCGAGCTCGCCGGACTCGAGCGCCTGCTGGCCGATCGCCGCGCGGCGCAGGCCCTCGCGCAGGCGAAGCCGGTACTGGTGGTCGAGCAGCGATGCCATCAGCGGGGTGAGCTCGGCCGTTGCGTCCGCGTATCGCAAGGCCACCTCCAGCTCGCTGTCGCCCGGTCGGAGCAGCGCCTCGCCCACGAGCTGGCGCGACGCCGCGGCGACGTTCTCCATCGCCTGCCCGACCACGCGCGCCACGTCGAGGAGCCCCTCGCGAGGCATTCCCGCGTCGAGCAGTTGGCGCAGACCTCGGGCCGCCGCGAGGTCGTCTTCTGTCAGCGACTTGTCATCCGGCCCGGGCCGCGGCATGCCGAGCGCCTGCTGCTCGGCCAGCAGGAGCTCGGCCTCCACCCCCGCGCGCTCGGCGACCTCGGAGATCGTGTACCCGGCGTCCCCGCTGAGGGCGCGCTCGGCCGGCATCAGCGCCAGGCGGCTCTCCTCCACCGCGCGCCGGAGGTCCTCGAGGGGCACGCCGTCCTCGGCCAACCGCTCGAGAAGCTCTCTGCGTGCCTGGCGCGCCTCCTCGCCGGAGCAGTCCTCGAGCAGGCCCTCACGCTCGAAGTCGATGCTCATTCCCCGCCCACCGCGACCGTGGCCGGACCTACCGCTCCGCGAGCACGCGCTTGAGCACCTTGCCCGTCGAGTTGCGCGGGAGCTCGCCGATGAACTCGACGTCGCGCGGCACCTTGTAGCCGGCGAGGTTCGACTTCACGTGACCCTTGACCTCGTCCGCCGAGAGCTCCGCGCCCGTGCGCGTCACGACGAACGCCTTTAGGCGCTGGCCGAAGTCCTCGTCGGCGACCCCGATGACCGCGACCTCGCGGACCGCGTCGTGGCGCGCGAGCAGATCCTCCACCTCGGCCGGGAACACGTTCTCACCGCCGGAGACGATCATCTCGTCGTCGCGGCCTTCGACGAACAACCGTCCGCGGTCGTCGAGGTGGCCGACGTCGCCGGTGCTCATCATGCCCTCGACGACCTCCTTCGCGCCGCCGCCGGTGTAGCCCTCGAAGAGCATCTCGTTGGCCACGAAGATGCGGCCGGTGCGGCCGGCAGGGAGCGGCCGTCGCTCGTCGTCGAGGATCTTCAGCACCGTGCCGCGCGGCGCGCTGCCGGCGGTCCCCGGAGCCTCGCGCAGCTCGCTCGGCGTGGCGATCGTGGCCCAGGCGACCTCGGTCGAGCCGTAGAGGTTGTAGAGGACGTCGCCGAACTCGTCCATGAAGCGCCTGGCGAGGTCGCCCGGAAGCGCGGACCCGCTGGCCGGCACCGCCTTGAGCGAAGAGAGGTCGTACCGGCGCCGCGTCTCCTCGGGAAGCTCGAGGATGCGCTGGAGCATCACCGGGACCACCGGGAGCGGGGTGGCGCGGTGGCGCGCCACCAGCGCCAAGGTCGCCTCGGGGTCGAAGCGTCGCCGCAGCACGTAGGTCGAAGAGAGCAGCAGGCCGAGGGTGAAGTGCGCGAAGCCCCAGGAGTGGAAGAGCGGCGCCGCGATCACCGTCGTCTCGCGCGCCCGCAGCGGTATCCGCGAGAGCATCGTCACGGCCGGGTCCACGGTCTCCGGCTGGCTGCGCGAAGCCCCCTTCGGGGTTCCGGTGGTGCCGGAGGTGAGGATCACGACGCGGCCCTTCTCGGCCGGTGGCACGACGCTGGCCGGGTCGCCGCCGGCGATCAGCTCCTCGAGCGTCGGGTCCGCGGGAGCGTCGGCCTCGTCGTGGTGCCACGCGACAAAGCGCTTGCGGCGCTTGCCGGCCTCCGCGAGCAGCTCGCGAAACTCCTCGTCGAAGACGATCGCCTTCGGCTTCTCGCGCGCCACGACGTCGGCGAGCTGCGGGGCCGCGAACGCGGTGTTCAGGAACAGCGCGTGCGCGCCGAGCTTCGATAGGGCGATCGTCGTCTCGATGAAGCCGCGGTGGTTGCGGCACATGACCGCGACGCCGTCGCCCTCCAGGATCCCGGCGTCGGACAGGCCGTGGGCGAGCGCGTTGGTCCGAAGCTGAACCTCGCCGAACGTAAGCGTCCCGAGCTCGTCGACGATCGCCGGCTCATCCGGGAAGCGGGCCGCCGACGCCTCGTACCCCGCGGCCGGCGTCGGGCCCCAGCGGTGCAGCGCGAGCCCGGTCCGCAGCAGCCGGTCCGGCCGCGCCGGGCGGAGGAGGCCGGCGCCGGCGAGCACCCGCGCCGCGTGGATGCGGTCGCGCACCGCGACCACGGGTCTCGCGACTGCTCGTCTCACGCGAGCGGGAGGCTATCCGAGCGCGCGGGTCCGGGTCGGTGATCTAGAGGGCTGATCCCTCGCCCCGCCCGCCCGGGAGCCGCGCGGCCGTGGAGTCAGCCATCTAGCCTCGTGCTCGTGGGCACGTTCTCCGAGCCCGAGCACGACCTCTCGCCGGAGCGCGTCGCCGACCTCCTCGCGAGCGGCAGCGTCGAGCTGATCGACGTGCGCGAGTGCTACGAGCGCGAGGCCGGCCACATCGAGGGCTCGCGCCACGTCGAGCTCGAGCGCCTCGCCTCCGAGGCCGAGACCGTCCCGCGCGACCGCGCTGTCGTCTTCCAATGCCGCCTCGGAGCACGCTCGGCGATGGCCGCGCGCGCCTTCCGGTCGGCCGGCTTCGACGCCTACAACCTCGACGG
>JBPCPH010000011.1:0-4397 GCA_050999415.1 Thermoleophilaceae bacterium | reverse complement strand
GATCGGAGACCCAGCGCGGCATCTCCCAGGGCTTCGGACCCGGGTAGTCGCGCGCCTCGCCGCCCGCCGCGGCCACGGCGTCGGTGAGCCGGCTCGCCGCCTTTCCCCGCGCCAGCAGGACGAGCGTAGTGTCCGGCGGCATGTCGCCGAGCGCGCGCTCGAGCGGCGCGAGGGGGCCGGCCTTCCACGTCTCCACGCCATCGACGAGAAGGAAGCGCCTGCCCGCGGCGAAGCTCAGCGTGGCGAGCGCAGCCGCGATGTCCTCGGGCGCGGCCAAGCGCGCATCGAAGGACTCGAGCCCTACCGCGCCCCCCTCTCCCTCGGCGCGGGCGCGCAGGCGCGCGCGCCAGGCGTCGATCCGCGCATGATCGTCTCCGGTCACCAGGTAGACGGGCTTCGGCTCGGCCACGGCGGGGAGTGTAGGAGCGGTCCCGGCGGGGGCGAGGCTTTCACCGATCCGTCGCCACCTCCATTTCGCCCCCGGCGACGGTCACCGTGATCGTTCCGTCGAGGTCGGTCCGGTAGACGGTCGTGCCCGCCTCCCTCAGCGCCTCGAGCGTCGAGGGCGCCGGATGCCCGTAGGTGTTGTCCTCCCCGACGCCGATGCCGGCGACCTCGGGGCGCGCGCGGTCGAGCACCTCCGCCAGCCCCTCGTCCGCGCTCCCGTGATGGGGCACCTTGAGCAGGTCGACGTCGGGTACGCCGAGCGGAGCCAGCGACGGGCTCTCGGCGTCGCCGGAGGCGAGCAGCTCGAACTCGTCCGCGCTCACGACCGCTGTCACCGCGCGCGGGTTCGGGTCCTCGGGCGCGGGGCCGGGTGGCCGCGGCTCGGGAGAAAGGACCTTCACCGTCAGTTCTCCCACAGCGAGCGTCTGCCCCGCCGACGCCGCCATCGTGCGAACGCCGCGCCGCTCGGCCTCGGCCAGCATCGCCCGGAACTCGGGGTCGGCGGTCCCGTCGCCGCCGTCGAGGAGCACGTCGACCGGGATGTGCTCGAGCACCTCGACGAGCCCGCCGTGGTGGTCCGCGGACGCGTGCGTCGCTATCACCAGGTCGAGCCGCTCGACGCCCGCCTCGCTGAGCAGGCGATACGCGCGCGCCTCGGCCGGACCGCCGTCGATCAGGATCGACCCGCCGTCCGGGTGCTGCACGAGCGTCGCGTCGCCCTGCCCGACGTCGAGGAACGAAACCGTGAGCTCCTCTGGCGGATCGCCGGGGCCGGTTACCGAGGCGACCAGCGCCGCGAACGCGGCGACCAGGGCGATCGCGAGCGCGCGCCGGGTCCTCGTCGGCGCCGTGCGCAGGCGCGCCAGCAGCGCACTCGCCGGCGGGCCGGCTCGTCGCGACAAGGGTCGCGCTCCGAGCGCCGCTGCTCCGATCGCGGCGTAGGCCACCACGACCAGCACCGGGGACGCGAGCCCGACCTCGACCTGCGCCCACGACGGCTCGGCGAACCAGGCCGCCAGGGCCGAGAGGTAGTCGAGGAGGACCTCGTTGACGGTGCCGAGCGCGCCGACGCCCGCTGTCGCGGCGCCGGCGAGGGGGCCTGCGGTGTCGCCGAGTTGAGCGATCGCCATCTGCGCCATTCCGAGCCACATCGCCGGCGCCACGGCCGGTAGCGCGAGCAGGTTGGCGGGCAGGCTCGCGACCGAGACCTGCCCGAAGTGGTGGGCGAGCAGGGGCGCCGTTGCCACGGTCGCGCACACGGTCAGTGCGACGCCGTCCGCGACCAGGTGCGGAAGGCCGGCGAGCGCCGCGCGCACGGTGCCGCCGAGGACCAGGATCCCGGTCACCGCCGCGAAGGAGAGCTGCCAACCGGCATCGCCGCAGACGCGGGGGTTGAGGGCGAGAGTCACGGCGGCGGCGAGGAGAAGCGCGTACCAGCGCGACGCCGGCCGTCCGACCGCCAGCGCTATGAGCCCCGCAGCGCCCATGACGCCCGCCCGTTGAAGCGAGGGGCCGGCGCCGGCGAGCGGGACGTAGGCGGCGATCAGCGCTACAAGGATCGCCAGGCGCGCTCGCGGCGGCGCTCGCACCGCCGCAAGCGCCGGCAGGGCGAGCAGCCCGAGGAGCACGACGTTCTGCCCGCTGACCGCGAGAATGTGCGCGAGGCCGGATGCGCGGAAGTCGTCGCGCACGAGTGGATCGATCGCCTCGTCCTGGCCGAGGACCATGCCCCTGATGAGAGCCGCGTTCGGTTCGCTCACGCCGGCCTCCAAGGCGCCCTCGGCGCGCGCG
This sequence comes from Thermoleophilaceae bacterium, assembly GCA_050999415.1. Classification (GTDB taxonomy): domain Bacteria; phylum Actinomycetota; class Thermoleophilia; order Solirubrobacterales; family Thermoleophilaceae; genus CAWEHQ01. The sequence continues at coordinate 2,159 of JBPCPH010000011.1, read as the reverse complement.
CGGGCTCGGTCGATCGCTCCGATGAGCCCGCCCCGCCGGGCGCCGGTCAGGCTGACCGCCTCTACCTCCAGTTCGCCGGCGATCCCCTGGTGCTCGAGGTAAGCCGCCCAGTCGACCTCGGCGCCCGGCCGCGGGTGGACCGGATGGGCGAAGCCGGTGATCTCCAGCTCCGTCCCGATGTCCGCGTTCGCCGGCCACGGGACATCTTCGGGCGTGCGCGCCAGCAGCCGGGGGCCGGTCGCCCCGCCGTCGAAGACCTGAACCTCGGCGGCCCAGCCGAAGGGCGACGGGCGCGGGTGCTCGAGGAGCACGGCCCGCGCCTCGAGGCGGCTCCCGGCGAGCGCGAGACGGTCGGCGTCGATGTCCGCGAGCCGTGCCGTGCCGAGCGCAGCACCGACCGCGACCAGGGCGCCGCAGGCGAGTCCCAGCCGGGGAGTGCCGGCGAGCGCGCAGCCCGCGAGGAGGGCGGCAGCCGCGAGCGCCACGGCCTCCGCGGGGAGCGGGACCTCGAGCGCCCCGGGCCCTCCGATCCCGACGACGAGAGCCGCGAGACCGACGTGTCGTGGGTGCGAACGGATCAGCTCGAGAGCAGCGGACGGGCGAGCTCGGATCGCGGCGGTCCGCGCTCCGGTGGCGACCGAGCGAAATGGGCCGTGGCGCCCTGCCTGCTCACGGGACGAGCGCTTCGCGAAGATCGGCAAGCCGCTCCTCCCCGATCCCCTCCACGCCCTCGAGCTCGTCGATCGCGCCGACGGTCCCCTGCTCGTCGCGAAACTCGATGATGCGCGTGGCGAGGATCGGACCGATCCCGTCGACGCCGGCGTCGAGCTCCTCCACGGTCGCCTGCCCGAGGCTGATCGGAGCGGCAGGAGCTCCCGCGTCTGTCGTCGGCGCTCCCGTCGCCGAAGGAGAGGGCGCGGGCGCTACGGCGGTTACCGATCCGCGCCTCGGAACGAGGACCTGCTGCCCGTCCTGGAGCTCTGCGGCGAGGTTGACCCCCGAGAGGTCCGCGCGCCGCTCCACGCCGCCCGCACGGTCGATCGCAGCGCCGACTCGGGCTCCCGGGAACAGCCGATAGAGGCCCGGCTCGCGTACCTCCCCCGCCACGTGGACGTACAGTCGCCCTCCCTCGGCCGAGCCGTCCGCCGGCGCGGCGCCGGTGCCTCCGTCGATCGCCACCGGCGCGGCCGGCTGCTCCTCGCCGCCCTGATCGAGGAATCGGATGCCGGCGACCACGACCAGCACCGCTGCCGCCACGTACGCGAGCAGCTGGCCCTTGCTGCGGTCGGCGATCGGCCCCACGGCGGCCGACCGTAGGTGGGCGCCGCGCACGGTTGACGCCTCGAACGCGACGGCTCGGTCACGGCCGTGGGCCGATCTGTGATCTAAGGGCGGTCGGCTCTACCGCACGTCGAAGCCGGAGAGGCCCTCGGGGTCCTCCTCCGATTCGTCTACCTGGTCAACGTCGGCACGCTGCGGCCCCTCGCGGCAGAACGCGACCATCGCGCGGACCACTTCCGCATCGCCCTCGAAGACCGCCTCGACGGCACCATCGGACCGGTTCGTGATCCATCCCGCCACGCCTCGTCGCTCGGCCTCCTCCTGCGTCGAGTCGCGAAAGAACACTCCCTGCACACGCCCGTGAACGACGACGCGCCGGCGCTCCGCTTCGGCCATGGCCGACACGCTAGATGGTTGATTCCAAGGCCGCGTGGGCCTGGGAGGGGTCGTGGGATCACCCGTCTGGCGCCGAACGAGCGCCAGGGCGCGCTCGACCGCGTCCTCGGCACCGTCCGCGCGGTCAATCGCGTCGACCGCCCTTCCACCCTTCGAGAGCTCCCACGTGCCCACGCCGACGACCGGCGTGCCCGCCTTGAGCGCAAGCGCGATCTCCGAGAGCGTGCCGAACTCGCCGCCCACGGCGATGACCGCGTCCGCCGCCCGCACGACGAGCGCGTTGCGGGCCTCGCCGAGGCCTGTCGGCAGCGCGATCTGGACGTGGGCGTTCGCCTCCCCGCGGTCGAGGCCGGGAAGCAGGCCCACGGTCAACCCTCCCTCCTCGCGCGCGCCACGGCAGGCGGCCTCCATCACCCCGCCGAGGCCGCCGCAGACGACCAATGCGCCGCGTCGCGCGAGCGCGCGGCCCACCTCAAGCGCCA
>JBPCPH010000191.1:0-3230 GCA_050999415.1 Thermoleophilaceae bacterium | reverse complement strand
CCGATGTTCTCGACCGAGCCCTCGCGGTCCTCCCCGCAGGCGCCGATCGCGAGTGCCGCTCCGGCGCCCAGGGCGGCGGTGGCGAGCGCGGCGGCGACGCGCCCAGCGAGGCGGGCACGGCGGTTCTCGGGAGCGTGGGAACTGCGGGCCGGTTGCTGCACGAGGACCTCCGAGCCGGGGGGAGTTAGGGCACCCTAACACGACTCGGCCACGCCGGCTCTTGCGAGACCTAGAAGGCCACCACCTGCCGCACCGCCTCGCCCGCTACGAGCCGGTCGAAGCCCTCGTTGACCTCGTCGAGGGCGATGTGATGCGTGACGAGCCGATCGACCGGCAGCCTCCCGGCCAGGTGCAGCGCCGCCAGGCGCGGGATGTCGAGCGCCGGCACGCCGGAGCCGAGGTAGCAGCCGCGCAGCGTCCGCTCCTCCGCCACCAGGCTGAGCGCAGGCAGCGCGAGGACTCGATCGGAGTGCGGCAGCCCGACGGCGACCGTGGTCCCGCCGCGACGCGTGGCGGCGTACGCCTCGGCCAGCACGCGCTCGCTTCCCACCGTCTCGATCGCCTGATCGGCCCCGCCGCCGGTGGCGTCGCGGACGGTCTCGACGGCGCCCTCCTCGGCGAGGACGGCGTGCGTGGCGCCGAGCTCGCGCGCCAAGTCGAGCTTGGCCGGCACGACGTCGATCGCGACGATGGTGGCGGCGCCGGCCATCCGCGCGCCGAGCAGCGCCGCCAGCCCGACCCCGCCGAGGCCGAAGATCGCAACGCGGTCGCCCATCCCCACGTGCGCGCAGTTCACGACCGCGCCGACGCCCGTGAGCACCGCGCACCCGAACAGCGCGGCGACCTCGAACGGCACCTCCTCGGCGACGCGGACCGCGGACCGCGAGGAGACCACGATGTGGTCGGCGAACGCGGACACGCCGAGGTGGTGGTTCACCTCCTCCCCGCCGCCTTCGCGCAGACGGCGTGCGCCCGACAGCAGCGTTCCCGCCGCGTTGGCCGCGGCGCCCGGCTCGCAAAGCGCGGGCCGCCCGGAGCGGCAAGGCTCGCAGCTCCCACAGGCCGGGACGAACGCCAGGACCACTCTGTCGCCGGGCGCGAATCCGCCCGCCCTCGGCCCCGCGTCGACCACCTCGCCGGCCGCCTCGTGCCCGAGCGCCATCGGCGTCGGGCGCGGTCGCGAGCCGTCGATCACCGACAGGTCCGAGTGGCAGAGCCCCGCGGCGCGGACGCGGACCAGCAGCTCGTCCGGCCCGGGAGGCGCGAGCTCCAGCTCCGTGACCTCGAGCGGGCGCGAGCGGGAGTAGGGAGCGGGCAGACCGGTCTCGCGCAGGACCGCAGCGCGGATCTTCAACTGACCGGCTCCGAGACCACCAGCCGCTCGAGCGCGTCGCGCAGGCGCGAGGCGATCTCCACCGGGCGCCGGGAGGCGCGGTCCACGAACACGTGCACAAACCATCCGATCGCGACCGCCTCGTCGGTGCCGCCGGCGAACAGCGCGAGCTCATAGCGCGCGCTCGAACGGCCGAGCTTGCCGACGCGCAGGTGCACGTCCACGGCGTTCGGAAAGGCGATCGGCCCGCGGTACTCGCAGTGCGACTCAGCGCAGACGCCGATCACCTCGCCGCGCTCGATGTCGAGCCCACCCTCCTCGATCAGCCACGCGTTGATCGCGGTGTCGAAGAACGAGTAGTACTCGACGTTGTTCACGTGCCCGTAGACGTCGTTGTCCTTCCAGCGCGTCTGAATCGTGAGGGTGTGCGCGTAGCCGGCCCGTGGGTCCACGGCGGCATCCAACCACGATCGCCCGCCGGCGTGTCAGTGAGCTGCGGTCGGCTGGCGCCCGCGCGCAAGCTGCACGAGGCTCCACGCCGACACGATCGCCCAGACCGACTCGAGCAGCAGGAAGCCCCAGTCGGAGTCATGCAGCGCGATGCCCGTCAACACCAGCGACCCGACCAGGTTGAGGACGACGTAGCTGAGCGCGTGTGGCGAGAGCCTGCCGGCCTGAGCGGCAATGAACGCGATGAGGATGAGCACGGCGCCAACGATCTGAATGAGCTGATCCATGGCCGTAGCCTGGCATGTCGCCTCCGGCCGCCGGAATAGGCTCGCGTGCTCGTGCGCCTGCCACCATCGCTGCCGCGGCTGCCGCTCGTACCGGACCCGCTGCGGCGCGTGCGCGTCCCGCGCGACCTCGACTCGACCACGACGGTCGGGCATGAGGAAGATCCCGCCGACGGCGGGATGACCGAGAAGAGCGTCGAGAAGGTCTGGGACGCCGTCGTCGATCTCTACCGCTCGGGCGTCCACCCCGCGGCTCAGTTCTGCCTACGCCGCGATGGGCACGTCCTGCTCGACCGCGCCATCGGTCACGCGCGCGGCAACGGGCCGCACGACGACGAGGATGTCGAGAAGGTCGCCGCCACGCCCGACACGCCGTTCTGCGTCTTCTCCACCTCGAAGGGGATCACCGCGATGGTGGTCCACCTGCTGCACGAGCGCGGGGTGCTCGACATCGCGGACCGGGTCGCCGACCACATCCCCGAGTACGCGGCGCACGGCAAGGGCTCGATCACGATCGCCCACGTGCTCGCGCACCGCGCCGGCGTGGCGAGCCTGCCGCGCAAGGGCCTGGACCTCGACCGCATCGACGACCGCGAGTTCCTCGTCGAGATGCTGTGCGAGGCGAAGGCGGTGCTGCCCGGCAAGCTGCTCGCCTACCACGCGGTGTCGGGCGGGTTCATTCTCGGCGAGATCGTCCACCGCGTGACCGGGAAGGACATCCGCGCGGTGCTGGCCGAGGAGATCCTCGACCCGCTCGGGTTCCGGTGGGGCAACTACGGGGTGGCGCCGGAGGACGTCGAGCAGGTCGGGCTCAACTACGTGACCGGCCCGCCGCTCCTGCCGCCGCTGTCCATGCTGGTGGCGCGCGTGCTCAGCGCGCCGATCGACCAGGTCGTCGAGCTCTCGAACGACCCGCGCTTCCTCGACCGCGTGATCCCCTCGGCCAACTTGGTGACGACCGCCAACGAGCTGTCGCGCTTCTTCGAGCTGCTGCGCGCCGGCGGCGAGCTCGACGGCGTACGGGTGATGGAGCCGGCGACGATCCGCCGCGCGCTCACCGAGCAGTCGCACTTCGAGATCGACTTCTCGCTCGGCTTTCCGACGCGCTTCTCCTACGGGCTGATGCTGGGCGCGCGGCTATTGAGCCTGTTCGGCCCCGACAC
>JBPCPH010000169.1:0-5589 GCA_050999415.1 Thermoleophilaceae bacterium | reverse complement strand
CCGGCTGCGGCCGGAGCGTGCGCCCTTCGTCCTGCGGCTGAACCGCTTCTTCTTCGAGGACGGGGAGGCCGGGATCAGGCGCTTCGAGCGGCTGACGGAGCGCTACACGAGCCGCGGCTACCCGGTCGAGTACCAGCTTCGCTATCACCCGAGCGAGGAGCAGGAGGGCGACATCGGGGAGTGGGTGAGGTTCGTCCGCAGGGTGGTCCGCACGTTCGGCCCGAACCCCAAGGTCAAGGCGATCCAGGTGACCAACGAGGTCAACCTGACGATCTCGGAGGACTCGTCCGACGGTGCCTTCGAGGGCGCCCGCGCGGCGCTCGTGCGCGGCGTGATCGCGGCGAAGGAGACCGCGGCGAGGCGAGGCTACGACCAGCTCGAGATCGGGTTCAACTGGTTCTACCGGACCGACCCCGCCAACGAGCAGAGCTTCTGGGAGTACCTGCGCGATCGCGGTGGCGAGCGGTTCGTCGACGCCGTGGACTGGATCGGGCTCGACGCCTACCCCGGCACCTTCTTCCCTCCGGTCGAGGCGCCGGGGGACGAGCGCGATGGCATGGTCAACGCGATGAGCGCGCTTCGCTGCTACGCGGCGATACCGGGCATACCCGAGCGGGTCCCGATGCACGTCGAGGAGAACGGCTGGCCGACGGGACCGGGGCGCACGCCGAGTATGCAGGCCAGGGTGGCCGAGACGCTCGTCCGCGCCGTACATGACTTTCGCGGCACGTACAACGTGAGCGACTACCGCTGGTTCAACCTCCGCGACGCCGACAGCTCCGATCAGCGCTTCACGCAACAGTACGGGTTGATCCGCAGCGACTACGAGAAGAAGCCGGCATTCCGCGTCTACTGCGACTTGGTCGGACAGCTCTCCACGGATCGCGGCGAGGCGTGCGCGGCGTCGAGCGCGAGCGGCGGCGACGGCGACGACGGTGGAGGCGGAGCCGGGGATGGGCCGTCGGGCGACCCTCAGCCGAGCGGCGAGGATGGCGCACAGGACGAGCGCGCCGGCGCTCCCGCCGAGGAACCGAGCGCCGACGATGAGTCTGCGGCCGCGGCCGCCGTCACGCGCGACGTCGCGCTGGGAGCGACGGCCGGGTCCGCCGGGGAGGGCTCGCTGCCGCTGACCGGTCTCGCGGTCGGCGCGCTTGCGCTGGCCGGCGCCGGGCTGGTGACGGCCGGGGCGGCGCTGCGACGGCGGGCCTCGCCGCCTACCTGAACAGGTCCTCCGCCGCGGGCCGCCTGAGCGCCGCCGCGCCCGGGCCGTCCTCCGGGGTCACGTAGCACTCGAGCCCGCGCGCCAGGACGACCGGCTCGCCGGAGTCCTTGCGGCGCACGAGCTCCGCGGCCGCGGCCACGGCGTCACCGACTGATATCTGGGTCGCGGTGAGCTCGCGCCCGCGGACGTCGGCGCGTCCGCGCCAGTCGTCGAGCACGTGGATGCCGGCGGCGCCGAGCGCGACGTCCACCTGCCCGAGCCGCCAGGCGCGTCCGAAGCTGTCGGTGACCAGGATGCCCGGGCTGACGCCGCGCGCCGTCGTGATCCGGGCCCGGATCGCGCGCGCCGACGCGTCGGGGTCAAGCGGCAGCAGCACCGCCTCGTCTTCGGCGGCGTTCGAGCGGTCCACGCCGGCGTTGGCGCAGACGAGGCCGTGACGGGTCGCGCACACGAGCACCCCGCGCTCCGCGCGCAGCACCTCGGCTGCCTCGTCGAGGACCACCTGGACGAGGCGCGGATCGCGGCCGTGGCTCGCGGCGATCTCTCTCGCGCGCTCGCCGGCCTCGACGTCCGCGAGGGAGCGGGTACGCCCCTCCGCTTTCGACACGACCTTGTGGGCGACCACGAGCACGTCGGAGTCGGCCAGGTCCGGCGGGGCGGCGTTCGCGATCAGCTGGCCGAGGTCGTCGCCGGCGGCGACCTCGGGGATGCCGGCAAGCGCCGAGAGGGTGAGCGTCAGGCCCAGGCCGCGCGCTGGTCGCCCTCGCGGGTGGGACGCCAGACGCCGTCCGGTGCCTCCTCAGCGGGCTCGGCGTCGCGCCTCTCGAGCGGATTGACGGCGGCGGCGGCCTGGCGACGCTCACGCGCGTCCGGCTCATCGGCCAACCTGAGGCGGTCGAACTGGCGCAGCGCTCCGCGCGTCCGCGGCGCCGTGCCGCGGCGCTGATCGAGCATCTCAGCGAGCGCCGCCAGGTCCTCCGGGGTGTCGACGTCGTGCATCAGCGAGCCGATCTCCTCGACCCGGTGCTCCAGCCCGGCCGCGCGCGCCGCCTCGAGGTGGCGCTCGAGGCTGTCGGGCCCGAAGCTCGGCTCGAGCGCATCGGGCGGGGCGATCAGCAACGCGTTGGTCCCCAGGCGGTGGCGGTCGGGCACGATCGCCGCGCCGAGGCGCTCGGCGCGGCTCGCCTCGAGCAGGCCGTCGATCGCGGCCGCGTCGGCGAGCGGGGTGTCGCCGGGCACGAGCAGCACGCGGTCGAAGCCCTCGGCCAGCGCGTGGTCGATCCCGATCCGCGTCGCGGCCGACTGGCCGGCGCGCGCGTGATCGTCCAGGACGGTGACCGGATCGGCGCGAAGGGTCGCTTGGATCTCATGGTCGTCGGTGACTACGGCGATCGCATCGAGCCGGCGCGCGCGGCGAAGCGACGACAGCACGTCGAAGAACATCGCCTGGGCGAGGAGGTGCCGGGAGCCGCCCTGGAGCGCCCCCGTCAGCCGCTGCTTGGCGGCGCCGAAGCTCTTGATGGGCAGCACGGCGATCGTGCGCATCGGGCGTCCTCGCTTTCCTCTCGGGCGAGGCCCGAATCTAGCGCGACGCCGGAGCCGGCGCGGTCTCTAGCGTCGAAGCTTGATCGCAAATTCCAGCGTGGTCTGCGCGAGCGTGCTGCGGCGCTCCGGAGCCGCCATCATGGTGTCGGTCTCGAGCGACGCGATACCCGTGCGATCGACGCGCTCGTCGGCGACGACGCCCGCGAGCAGCGGCCCGTACGCGTCCACGATGCCGTCCGCCCCGAGCGACAGCCCGGCGTGCGAGCAGAAGGCGTCGGTCGGTCCCTTGACGGCGCGGCCGTCGACGAACGGGCTCACCGCGACCACCGGCGCGCGGGCGCGCTCGATCGCCTCGCGCATCCCCGGCACCGCGAGGATCGGCCCGATTGAGATCACCGGGTTCGAGGGCCCGATCACGATCGCCTCGGCGGCTTCGATCGCCGCCAGCGCCTCGGGCGCCGGGCGCGCCTGTTCCACGCCACGGAGCTCGACCGCCTCGATCGGCCCTCCTGTGTGGTCGAGGATCATGAACTCCTGGAAGGGAGTCCACTCGCCGCGGCTGCGGATGTGGGTGCGCACGGGGTCGTCGCTCATCGGCACGACGCGCGCGCGGACCTCTAGGCCGGCGGCGACGCGAGCGGTGGCTGTGGCGAGCCGCCCGCCGTCTCGCAGGGTCTCGGTGCGGACCAGGCAGGTGGCGAGGTCGCGGTCGCCGAGCCGAAACCACGTCGGGTGCCCCGCCGCCTCGAGCCCGGCCATCGCGTGCCAGCTGTCGCCGCGGATGCCGTACCCGCGCTCCTCGTCGATCAGATCGGCGAGCCAGTAGGTGACGAGGTCGGGGTCCGGCGAGACGTGTAAGCCGTAGACCTCGGCGTCGTCGCCGGTGTTGGCGATCACCGTCAGGCGGTCGGCTCCCACCACGTCGAGCATCCCGCGCGCCAGCTTCGCGCCGCCGGTGCCGCCCGCCAGGACGACGATCATGCGCCGGCGGTCCGCGCGTCGCCCGCTACCACGGGTCGTCGGGAAGCCCTGTCAGGCGGATCCCGGCGCGCGTCTTGTGACGCGAGTTGACCGAGATCAGCAGCGGCGTGAGCCCCTCGATCAGCCGCGCCATCTCGAGGCGGCCGCAGTCGACCGGTCTGAGCCCGGGGATCCTGCCGACGGTCGCGGCGACCGCGCGCTTCGCGTCGCGGTCATCGCCGGCCAGCAGCACGTCCTCGTCGAGGTCGTGCTCGAAGTCCGAGAGGAGTGCCGCGCTGACCGAGTGCAGGCCGCTGACCACGCGGACGCCGTCGGGCGCCATCTCGCCGGCCTGCTCGGCGGCGGAGCCCTGCGGGACGCCGAGCAGCCGCGTCGCGCGTCCTGACACGGCCGCCGCGAGCGGGACGGTGGCGTCGAGCAGCACCTGACCGGGTCGAAGCGCCTGCTTGAGGTTCGTGAGGTTCTCGGACTGCGCCCGGAAGGGGACCGCGAGCACGACCACCGGACCGCGCGAGGCCGCCTCCGCGTTAAGCGCCCCGTCCGCTCTCGCGTCCGGGATTCGCTCCCGGATGCGGTCCGCGGCGTCGGTCGCCGAGTCCGCGCGCCGCGAGCCGATCACGACCGGCACGCCGGCCGCGGCCAGCCGCAGCGCGAGCCCGAAGCCGAGTGCGCCCGTCCCGCCGACGATCGGTACCGGCGACGGGCTGGCTGCGTCGTGCTCGGCGCCGGCGCTCACTGGCGCGCGAGCCTACCGGCCGGGCCGCGTCGGCCGCCAGCCCGCCGCCGGATAGGCTCGGCTCCCCGATGAGGCTCCAGGGACGCACAGCGCTCGTGACCGGCGGCGGCAGCGGGATCGGCGCGGCCACGTGCCTGAGGCTCGCCGCCGAGGGCGCCACCGTCGCCGTCACCGACGTCGACCTCGAGAAGGCGGACGCGGTGGCGGCCGAGGTCGAGGGGCGCGCCTTCGAGCTCGACGTGCGATCGGTCGAGTCGGTCGCGGAGGCGGTCGAGGGGTTCGAGGCGGCGGTCGGCCCGCTCGAGATCCTCGTCAACAACGCGGGCTACGACGAGTTCGGCTTCTTCACGCGCACGGAGGCCGAGATGTGGGACCGCCTCCTGGCCGTGAACCTTCGCGGAGTGCTGGCCGTCACGCACGCGGCCCTGCCGGGCATGCAGGAGCGCGGCTACGGGCGGATCGTCAACGTCGCCTCGGAGGCCGGCCGGCTCGGGTCCAAGGGCTCGGTCGTCTACTCGGCCGCGAAGGCCGGGGTGATCGGCTTCACGAAGGCCGTCGCGCGCGAGTCCGCTCGCTACGGGGTCACGTGCAACGCGGTGGCGCCGGGTCCGATCGAGACGCCGCTCCTGATGTCGGCGCCCGAGCAGCTCGGCGAGCTCGGCGAGCGCCTGGTCCAGACGATGGTCGGCTCGACCGCCATGCGCCGCATCGGCCAGCCCGAGGAGGTGGCCGCGGCCGTTGCCTTCTTCGCGTCCGAGGACGCCGCCTTCGTCACCGGCGAGACGCTGGGCGTGAGCGGCGGCCTCGGCATGATCTAGGTCATGCATAGCTCAGGCACAGCCGGGCCGCCCGGACCCGGCGAGCGTGTCGCGATGCGGGAGGTGGGGCCGCGCGACGGCTTCCAGAACGAGCCCGAGGTGATCGCGACCGAGGACAAGGTGCGGCTGATCGAGATGCTCGCCCGCACGGGGGTATCGCGGCTCGAGGTGACGAGCTTCGTCCGCGGCGACGTGGTCCCCCAGCTCGCCGACGCGGTCGAGGTGCTCGAGGCGGCCGACATCCCTGAGCGAGTGTCCGTCTCGGTGCTCGTGCCGAACGCGCGCGG
>JBPCPH010000139.1:0-7730 GCA_050999415.1 Thermoleophilaceae bacterium | reverse complement strand
TCAACAACCTGAACAACGTCGGGGCGATCGAGGTGAACGCGTTCCAGTCGCAGGCGGACGTCGTGATCCAGAAGTCCACCAGGGAGGGCTTCGGCCTCACGGTGTCCGAGGCGCTGTGGAAGGCGCGGCCATTCGTCGGCGGGGACGTGGGCGGGATACCGCTCCAGGTGCACGACGGTTCGACGGGGTTCCTCGTCGCATCCCCCGAGGAATGCGCCGAGCGATCGCTCGAGATCCTGCGTGAGCCCGAGCTCGGCATGCGCCTCGGGCGCACCGGCAAGGAGCACGTCCGCGTGAACTTCTTGATGCCGCGCCTGCTGCGCGACTGGCTGCGGATCTTTCGAGGGCTGCGGTGAGCGCTGCTCCGGCGCACCCGGGCGACGGCACGCCGATCGTGCTCGTCTCCAACCGCGGGCCCGCAACGTTCGAGCGCCAGGAGTCGGGCGAGCTCGTGGCCAAGCGCGGCGGCGGCGGCCTCGTGACCGCGCTCAGCGGTCTGGTCAACCATCGTGACGCGCTCTGGGTCGCCTCCGCGATGACGCCCGAGGACGCCGAGGCGAGCCGGGACCGCGGCGGGCGCAGCTTCGAGGTCGAGGTCGAGGGCACGACCTACGACATCCGGCTCGTCGAGTCGGACCCCGACGCGTACGAGCGCTTCTACAGCGTGGTGGCGAACCCGCTGCTGTGGTTCATCCAGCACTACCTCTGGGACCTCTCGAACGCGCCCGACATCCGCCGCAACGAGGTCGAGGCCTACGAAGAGGGCTACGTCGCCGTGAACCGCGACCTCGCCCGAGCGGTGCTCGAGGAGATCGAGGGCGAAGACGCGGTCGTGATGCTGCACGACTACCACCTCTACACGGCCCCCCGGGAGATCCGCGCGACGCGGCCGGACGTTTTCCTGCATCACTTCATCCACATCCCCTGGACGCAGCCGGACGCCTGGCGCGTGCTGCCCCGTGACATGCGCGAGGACATCTACGAGGGGCTGCTCTCGAACGACATCGTCGCCTTCCACACCCGCTCATACCGCCGCAACTTCCTGCTCTGCTGCCGCGACCTGTTCGACCTCGACGTGGACGAGGACCGCGGCGTCGTGCGCTTCCGCGACCGGGAGGTGTGGGTTCGGGCCTACCCGTTGCCGATCTCAGCCGACAGCTTCAGGCGCACGGCCCAGCGGTCGAGCGTCCAGGAGTACGAGCGCGAGATCCTGCGGCGCCGGCGCGAGCACCTGATCCTGCGCGTCGACCGCGCCGACCTGTCGAAGAACGTGCTGCGCGGCTTCGCGGCCTTCGACCTCTTCCTCGAGCAGCACCCCGAGTTCCGCGAGATCGTGACCTTCACCGCCCACCTCGTGCCCTCGCGGCAGGACGTGCCGGAGTACGTTGAGTACCTCGAGCGCATCGAGGCGCTCGTCGCCGTGGTCAACCACCGCCACGGGACGACCGACTGGATGCCGATCGAGTTGAAGCTGCGCGAGAACCTCGAGGAGGCGATCGCCAGCTACAAGCACTACGACCTGCTGATCGTGAACGCGATGTTCGATGGGATGAACCTGGTCGCCAAGGAGGGCCCGCTCGTCAACGAGCGCAACGGCGTGAGCCTCCTGTCCGAGAACACCGGCGCGCACGAGGAGCTCGGCGAGTTCGCGCTGTCGGTGAACCCCTTCGACATCCAGGAGCAGGCCGACGCGATCCACCGCGCGCTGACGATGGCGCCCGACGAGCGCGCCTGGCGCGCCGAGGGCCTGAACAAGATCGTGACCGCGCGCCACCCGGGCGACTGGGTGGAGAGCCAGCTCGCCGACATCGAGGCGAAGCGGGCGGGGCAAGCGCCGGCGACGATGTGAGGCTAGAGGAACTCCGGCGTTGAGGGCTCCGAGCCCCCGCCGCCGCCCGAGCTCGGTGGCGGCGCAGGGGCCGGTGGAGCGGGTGCCGGCGGAGGTGCGGGGGCCGGCGGTGGCGGAGGAGGAGGCGCCGGAGTGACCGGCGCCGGCGGCGGGGGCGTGACGGGGACGGGCGCGGCGACGGCAGGCTCCGCCTCGCTCTCGTCATCCCCGCGATGGCGCTCCTCGCGCCTGCGGTCGCTCGCCCGCTCGCGCCGGACCTTCCTGGCCCGCGCGCGCTCGCGCGCTCGAGCCGCTCGCTCTCGCGCGCGCCGCTCCGCCGCCGCCGGCTTGCCGGAGTGGTCGGGCACTCTCAGGGGCGCGCCCGCGGGCCCGAGCGCCGACTCGGAGCGCGACGGCGTGGAGGGGTCGCCGCCGCGCGATCCGAGTCCGATCGCAAGGCCGGCGACGAGCAGGGCGGCCAACCGTCCGACGTTTCCCCATCGCACCCGATCGATGAGACCGGGCTGGCCGCCCGCTCGCCGCCGTGCCATGTCGCTCCTAAGTCATCGGTGTCCTGGGTTCGCCCCCTCCCTTGAAGTGCTTCGCGCAGCGGCTTTCGGGCGCTTGGCACGCTCGGGCCGAGCATGGACCCGCTGCTAAGGTCCGCGCCCGTGGCTGCTCTGTACGACCTGATGCTGATGCTCGATCCCACGGCGCCTGAGGAGCGCCACGAGGAGATCGTCCGCGACGTCCGCTCGATGATCGAGTCCGACGGCAGCCTCATCGGGGTGCACGACTGGGGAACCCGCCGGCTCGCCTACGAGATCGACCACCGACGCGAGGCGGGCTATCACCTGTTCCAGTTCGAGGGCGAACGGCCGCTGCTCGAGCGGATCGACCAGCGCCTCAAGATCATGGACGGAGTGCTGCGGTTTCGCACGATCCGGCTGAAGGCAGGGTCGCCGCCGCCGCCGACTCCCGACCGCGAAGCCCCGCGGCGGCGCGAGGACGGCGCCGAGCCTACGGTGGCCGCCTCGAGGGCCGCGGCCGACGCTCCGACCGGCGGCCGGCGGCCGGCCGAGCGGCAGTAGCTTTCATCTTCTGTCGCTCGCGGCCGTGGTGGGTCGGACGACGCCCAGCTAGTTCGCGCAGAGTCCGGCTTGTTTCCCAGTTTCCCGCGGTTGTAGGGGGCGAAGAGTAGCCGGTGGTCGCCTTATCCTCGTTGGAGTCATGAGCGTCACCTTGAGCACTCCCCACGAGGCGCGCAGCGAGCGGTCAACGCATCGCCCAGCGCTACGAGAGCGGTGACCTGATCAGTCGCACAGCCCACCTCCGAGAAGGGAGCAAACCATGGCCAGCATCAACCGTGTAGTCCTGACTGGGAACCTGACCCGCGACCCCGAGCTGCGGAGCACCAACAGCGGCACGCCCGTGTGCGGGCTGCGAGTCGCCAACAACACGCGCCGTAAGAACGAATCCGGCGAGTGGGTGGACAAGCCGAACTACTTCGACGTCACGGTCTTCGGACGGCAGGGCGAGAACGCCGCCCAGTACCTCCAGAAGGGCCGCCCGGTGGCGATCGACGGTCGGCTCGAGTGGCGGGAATGGCAGGACCAGCAAGGCAACAAGCGTCAGTCGGTGGATATCATTGCCGACACCGTTCAATTCCTCGGCTCGCGCGAGGGTGGCGAGAACGGCGGCGGGTTCACCCCGCAGACCGACGTCCCGGCCGACACGAGCGATTTCGAGTCGGCCCCCGCCGGTTCGAAGGGCGGGGACGACGACATTCCCTTCTAGGCAGTTAGGAGCTCAGTGGCGAAGCAGCGTGGAGGAAGACAACAGCCGCCCCGGCGGCGTGACCGCCGTGGCCCGGGGACGGGCGGCCGGCGGAAGTCGTGTCAGTTCTGCCGCGACAAGGTGGACGTCGTCGACTACAAGGACTTCCCCACGCTACGTCGCGCGATGAGCGAGAAGGGAAAGATCCGCTCGGGGCGCATCACGGGCGCCTGCCGGCGCCACCAGCGCCAGCTCGCCCAGGCGATCAAGCGTGCTCGCGAGCTCGGCCTCGTGCCCTACGTAAGCGAGCGGTGAGGCTGCAAACCGTCGCATACCGGCGTCCTTGGGTCTCGCCATATCGACATATGGCGTCGACCCAGCGTCCTTGGTCTGCTCCGTTTTCGCCTCGCCGTCAGCCACTCCTGGGTTCAAGCCGCTCGTAGCCATGGCCCAGGCGATCCTCCTCAAGCCGGTCGAGGCGCTCGGCGAGCGCGGCGACGTGATCGACGTCTCCCCCGGCTATCTGCGCAACTACCTCGTCCCGCGCAGCCTGGCGCAGCCCGCGACCAAGGCGAGCATCGCCGAGTCGGAGCGCCGTGCCGAGGCGGCCGAGCGCGACGCCCGAGAGCAGGC
Organism: Thermoleophilaceae bacterium; assembly: GCA_050999415.1. Taxonomy (GTDB): domain Bacteria; phylum Actinomycetota; class Thermoleophilia; order Solirubrobacterales; family Thermoleophilaceae; genus CAWEHQ01. The sequence continues at coordinate 3,493 of JBPCPH010000139.1, read as the reverse complement.
CGAGCGCGCGGACGAGCATGCTGCGCTGCTGACCAAGACGGTCTTGACGATCCCCCAGCCGGCCGGCGACGACGGCCGCCTCTTCGGATCGGTCACGCCGAAGGACGTCGCGGACGCGATCGAGCAGGCGCGGGGCATCCGCATCGAGCGGCGGAAGGTTCGCCTCGAGCAGCCGATCAAGAGCACCGGCACCCACCTGGTCACGGTCGAGCTGCCCGGCGGCTTGACCGCCGACGTCAAGACGATCGTCACGGCCGAGTAGGCACGGGTGGCAGTCTCCGCGCCTCAGGCCCGAGACGCGCTGCCGCCCCACAACGTCGAGGCCGAGGCTTCGGTCCTCGGCTCGATCCTGATCACCGAGCACGCGCTCGACCTGATCCTCGTCGACGCCGACGTCAAGCTCAAGCCGGAGGACTTCTACCGCAGCCGCCACGAGCTGATCTTCCGCTCGATGCTCCGGCTCAAGGAGAAGCCGGCCCCCGAGCCGGTCGACGCGCTGACGGTCTGCGATGAGCTGAAGCGGTCGGGTCAGCTGGAGGAGGCCGGCGGCGAGGCGTACGTGCACGCCCTGCCGACCCCGGTGCCGACGGCCCATCACGCCCGCCACTACGCGCGGATCGTCAAGGAGCACGCCCTGATGCGGAGGCTGCTCGATACGGCGCGCAAGATCCAGGAGGACGTGCTCGCCTTCTCCGGTGACCCGTCCGAGCTCGTCGAGCAGGCCGAGGCGGCGCTGTTCAAGGTCGCCCACGCCGAGCACACCGGCGACGTGCGTGGGATCGATGACATCCTCCATCAGGAGCTCGACCGCCTCGAGGAGATCTCGCGCGACGGCCTCGAGGTGAGGGGCACGCCCTCCGGCTTCAAGGACCTCGACCGGCGCACCGGCGGGTTCCAGCCGGGGAACCTGATCGTGGTCGCCGCGCGCCCCTCGATGGGCAAGTCGGCGCTCGTCACGAATATCGCCGAGAACGCGGCCGTCAAGTACGGCAAGGCCACCGTCCTCTTCTCGCTGGAGATGTCCGAGAACGAGCTGGCCCAGCGCTTCATCGCCTCGCAGGCCAAGCTCTCGAGCGACGAGCTGCGCAAGGGCCAGGTCAAGGAGGAGCGCTGGCCGAAGATAATCCGGGCGACCGAGAAGCTCGCGAGCTCGCCGCTGTTCGTCGACGACTCGAGCGACCTCGGGATTCACGAGCTGCGGGCGAAGGCGCGGCGGCTCGCCGGTCGCCATCCGCTGGGGCTCGTCATCGTCGACTACCTCCAGTTGATGCGCCCCGAGGACACCTCGCAGAACCGTGTCGAGCAGATCGGCCAGATCAGCCGCGGCCTCAAGATCCTCGCGCGCGAGCTCGAGGTTCCGGTGATCGCGGTCTCGCAGCTGTCGCGCGCCGTGGAGCAGCGCCCGGACAAGCGCCCGATCCTCTCGGATCTGCGCGAGAGCGGCCAGATCGAGCAGGACGCCGACCTCGTGATCTTCATCTACCGCGAGGACCGCTACAACGACGAGACCGACAGGCAGGGAGAGGCCGACCTGATCGTGGCCAAGCACCGCAACGGACCGGTCGGCACCGAGACGGTGGTCTTCCTTGACCGCTTTCCCAAGTTCGCCGACCGTGCTCGCGAGCACGACGCCGCGGCTGCGGCGCCGTCGAACGGCGCTGGGTAGTGACGATCGGGCAATCCGGAGTGCGGGAGGCGTCCTGCCCCCACGGGTTGTGCGACGGCTCGGGCTGGATCCTGGCCGAGGACGATGCGGCGCAGCCGTGCCGGTGCCGCGAGACCCGGCTGTCCAGGTCGCGCTCTCAGCGTATGGGCTCCGGAATCCCCAAACGGTTCCGAGATCTCCTGCGTGAGGCCTCGTTCGACCGCAACCCCGTGCGCGGGCTCGACCCGCTCATCCTCGACGAGGTTCGTCGCTTCACGCGCCACATCGACAAGAATCTGGGGGGCGGAGTCGGGCGGTGGTTCGAGGGCGACGTTGGTACCGGCAAGACGATGCTCGCGATGCTGATCTCGAAGGCCGCGCTGGATAACGGCCATTCCGTCGCGATTTATTCGGTCCCCGGCCTCCTAGCTCAGATTCAAGAGACCTACGACGACAACTCAAACCACTCGTACATGGATCTCTTCCGGCGCCTCTGCACAGTTGACCTGCTCCATCTCGATGACCTGGGAACGGAGCGACCGACTGACTGGGTAGTCGAGCAGCTCTACTCGATCGTCAACGAGCGCTGGCAGGACAAGCGCTCGATCGTGGTGACCACGAACCTGGCACACGACGAGCTGCGCAAGCAGCTCGGCGCTCGTACCGTGTCTCGTCTCTTCGGCATCTGCGGCGAGCCTCTCCAGATCATGGGTGAAGACCAGCGACAGCGGTCGGCACCGGAGCTCGGCGCACCGAGCTGGCCGTAGCCGGTACCTAGACTCGAGGACGCCATGCCAGGACTAGCGATCGTAGGCGCCCAATGGGGCGACGAGGGGAAGGGGAAGGTCACGGACCTGCTCGCGGAGCGCGCCGACGTGATCATCCGCTTTCAGGGCGGCAACAACGCCGGGCACACGATCGTGCGTGACGGCGACGTCTTCAAGCTCCACCTGATCCCATCGGGGATCCTGCATCCCGGCAAGGTCTGCGCCGTCGGCAACGGCGTCGTGATCGACCCGAAGGTGATGACCGCCGAGCTCGACGGCCTGCGCCGGCGCGGAGTGGACGTCAGCGGGCTACGGATCTCCGCCAATGCGCACCTCATCATGCCCTACCACATGATGATCGACCAGGCCGGTGAGGCGCGGCTCGGAAAGCTCCAGATCGGCACGACCCGGCGCGGGATCGGTCCCTGCTACGCGGACAAGGCCGCCCGCCTCGGGATCCGGATGCAGGACCTGCTCGACGAGAAGATCCTCAAGCAGAAGATCTACGCGGCGATGGAGCCCAAGCGTCAGCTGCTGCGGCCGTTCGAGAAGGAGCCTGTGCTGGACCTCCACGCGATGACCGAGGACTACAGGACGCTCGGGCACCGGCTCGAGCCCTACATCGCCGACACGCAGCGGATCGTTTGGGACGCGCTCGACGCCGAGCGGCTCGTGGTGTTCGAGGGCGCGCAGGGGACCCTGCTCGACATCGACCACGGCACCTATCCATTCGTGACCTCGTCCAACCCGGTCGCCGGCGAGGCGTGCGTCGGAACCGGCGTCGGGCCGAAGGACATCGGGATGGTTTGGGGGGTTGCGAAGGCCTACGTCACGCGGGTCGGCTCGGGCCCCTTCCCCACCGAGCTCCACGACGACATGGCCGACCACATGCGCAGTCACGGCGGCGAGTTCGGGACCACGACCGGGCGGGCGCGGCGCTGCGGCTGGCTCGACCTGGTGGCGCTGCGCTACGCGGCGCGCGTCAACGGCCTCACCGGGCTCGTCGTGACGAAGCTCGACGTCCTGACCGGTATCGAGGAGCTGTCGGTGGCGGTTCGCTACCTCGGCCCCGAGGGCGCGA
>JBPCPH010000094.1:0-3122 GCA_050999415.1 Thermoleophilaceae bacterium | reverse complement strand
CGGCTCGATGGGCGGCAAGCTCACGTTTCCCGGCGGCGGGCTCTACCACGCCACGAAGTACGCGGTGGAAGCGATCTCCGACGCGCTGCGGTTCGAGGTCGCGAGCTTCGGGGTGGACGTGATCCTGGTCGAGCCGGGGCTGATCAAGACCCGCTTCGGCGAAACCGCGGCGGAGACCGTCGGCGGCGGGCAGGCCGACGGGCCCTACGCCGAGTTCAACCCCGCCGTGGCGAAGGCCACGAAGGAGGTCTACGACGGGCCGCTGAGCCGTCTTGGCGGCGGGCCTGAGACAGTCGCGAAGACGATCGAGCGCGCGATCTCGAGTCCGCAAACCCGCGCCCGCTACCCGGTCACGCCTTCAGCGCGCATCATGATGGCCCAGCGCCGGCTGATGCCCGACCGGCTCTGGGACAAGGTCATGCGCACGCAGTTCCCGCGCCCGGGCCGCTAGCGCGGGGGCTGCCCGCCGGTACAGCGCGGGCGGGGAAATCCTGGACCGCCGGGCGGTACCGCTCCGCTGCGGTCGCCGCGAACATTCTGGCCGTGATGCAAGCCTCCGCCACGACCAGATCGTTCGCCGCCGTCTCGGCGGCGTTCGGCCGCGACCTCGAGACGAGCTTCGCGCTGATCGAGCGGATGCTCTGGCGGGCGCGGGCGCGGGGCGCGGCGCTGGTGGTCTTCCCGGAGTGCGCGCTCGGCGGCTACCCGCGCGAGGTGCCGGGCAACGCCGGCGGCGCCTGGGACGACCCGCCGGCGATCGCGCCCGACGGCCCAGAGATCGCCCGCCTGTCAAGGCTCGCGGGGCCGACCGTGGTCTGCGTCGGATACACCGAGCGCGCGCCGGGCGGCCCCTACAGCAGCTCCGTGTGCGTGAGCGGGGACGGCGTCCTCGGTCGACACCGCAAGGTCCACGTGCCGCCGGCGGAGACGCTCTCCTATCGACCCGGGGCAGGCTTCGCCGCCTTCGACACCCCGATCGGTCGGCTCGGCATGCTCACCTGCTACGACAAGGTCTTCCCCGAAGCCGCCCGCGCGCTCGCGCTCGACGGCGCCGAGGTGATCGCGTCGATGGCAGCATGGCCGACGTGCCGTACCACCCCGGCTCGCCGGATCGCCCGCGACGCCCAGACCGCCCACTTCGACCTCCTCGACCGAGCGCGCGCGGTCGAGAACCAGGTCGTGTGGGTGTCCGCGAACCAGAGCCGGCGCCTCGGACGGCTCCGCTTCATCGGCCGGGCGAAGGTGGTGGACCCCACCGGCGTGGTGCTCGCCTCGACCGGCGGACGACCCGGAGTCGCGCTGGCTCCGGTCGCGACCGACGCGGTGGCCCGCACGCGCGGGGCGCTGTCGCACCTCGGCGACCGGCGCCCCGGCGCGTACGAGCTCGGCCCATCCCTCGGTGGAGCCGCCGCGCCGGCGACCGTCTGAGCGGGCCGGCGGGCTAGCCGATGTGCGGGATCGTGGGCCAGTTCGGCCGAGTGGACGCCGATGCGGGCCGGCGCATGCTCGCGCGCCTTCGCCACCGCGGGCCCGACGACGAGGGCACGGTCGAGCTCGAGGGCGCGTGGCTCGGCCACCGCCGGCTGTCGATCGTGGACGTGGACGGAGGGGCGCAACCGCTCGCCAGCAGCTCCGGCGAGCTGCTGCTGGTTGGAAACGGCGAGGTCTACAACCACGAGGCGATCCGCCGCACGCTCGCCGACCCCGCGATGAGGACCGAGTCCGACAACGAGGTCGCGCTCCAGCTCGTCGCCGAGCGGGGGCCGGGCGCGCTCGACGAGCTGCTCGGCATGTTCGCCTTCCTGATCGCCGGGCGCGACGGGAGGTTCGTGGCCGCCCGCGACCCCGTCGGGATCAAGCCGCTGTATTGGGCCCGCCGCGAGGAGACGGTCGTCTTCGCCTCCGAGCTCGGCGCCTACGACCCGGAGTGGCAGGCGGCGGCGGAGGCCTTCCCGCCCGGCCACTACTGGACGCCGAGCGGGGGGCTGCGCCGCTTCGCCGCCGCGGTCGGCGTCAACGGCCACCAGCGCTTCGAGGGGCCGCCCGGTCCGGACGCCACCGTGCCGATGCGCATGCTCGTCGAGGTGCGCGATCGGCTGATCCGCACGGTCGAGCGCCAGATGATGGGTGATGTGCCCGTCGGCGTCTTCTTGTCCGGCGGCCTCGACTCGAGCATCGTCGCGGCGATCGCCGTCCGCCACGCTCGCCGGACCGGCGCGGGGCTGACCGTCCCGACGTTCGCCGTCGGGCTCCGGGGCTCGCCGGACCTCGCCGCCGCGCGGCGGGTGGCCGCCTACCTGGGCACGGCCCACCGCGAGCACGTCTACACGGCCGACGACGCCCTCCAAGCGCTGCCCGAAGTCGTCCGCGCGATCGAGTCCTTCGACCCGTCGCTGGTCCGCAGCGCCGTCCCCAACTTCTTCCTGGCCGAGCTGGCCTCGCGCCACGTCAAGGTCGTCCTCACCGGCGAGGGCGCCGACGAGATCTTCGCCGGGTACGAGTACCTTTGCCGCTTCCAGGAGGAGGACCTGCACGCCGAGCTCGTCCGGACGATCGAGGGTCTTCACAACCTGAACCTCCAGCGCGCCGACCGGGTCACGATGGCGCACGGCCTGGCGGCGCACGTCCCGTTCCTCGAGCGCGACATGATCGAGCTCGGCCTGGCCCTGCCGGTCGGCTGGAAGCTCGCCGGCCCCGGCAGACAGGAGAAGCGGGTGCTGCGCGAGGCGTTCCGGGGGTGGCTGCCGGACGAGGTGCTGTGGCGCGACAAGGCGCAGTTCGGCGACGGCAGCGGCGCCGCCTCGGTCCTCAAGCAGGTGATCGCCGACAGCGTCACCGAGGCCGAGCTGGAGGAGGCTCGCGACCTCGTCGAGCCGCCGCTTCGAACGCGCGAGGAGCTCGCCTACTACCGCATGTTCGCCAGCCACCTGCCCGCCGTCGAGCCGCGCGGGACGGTGGGGCGCTTCGCCACCGCCTGAGCTTCACGACCGCCGGGCTCGCGTCAGCCCGGCCCGAGCTTTTCCATGCAGCCGTCCTGCCTTGCCCCCCCGTAGGTGGGGACAAAAAAGACGCTTGGTGCGGTTCTCGCCAAAGGGAACCATTGGGCGCAGAGGAGATAGAAC
>JBPCPH010000033.1:0-3803 GCA_050999415.1 Thermoleophilaceae bacterium | reverse complement strand
ACGCGCCTCTGATGGCGATCCTCGATCCGGCCGAGCTCCGCCTGTTTCGCTCGGACTCGGACGTGGTGCGCTTCGCGCAGGGCGAGGGCTACCTCCAGGTCGTGGACAACAGCGCGCTGGTGCTGGTGCAGGAGGCGATCCCGCCTGAGGACCTCGACCGCTCCGACGTCGAGTCGCGCCTCGACGACGCCCGCCAGGCGGCCGACGGCGCCGAGGAGGGAAGCGAGGAGCTGCGCCAGGCCGAGCGGCGGGTTCGCCGCTACGAGGCCTTCATTGAGGTGGCGCAGAAGTCCTAGCCGCGCGCAGGGCGGGCGGCGCGGTCAGCCGCCGGTCGGCGCCCGCCGGTCGGCCCAGGGGCGCGCCCGCTCGAGCTGCGCGGCGAGCGCCAGCAGAGCACCCTCGCCCGCCGGCTGACCCACGAGCTGAACGCCCAGCGGCAGGCCGTCGTCGCCCTGGAAGAGCGGCAGCGAGATCGCGGGCTGGCCGGTCGCGTTGAAGGCCGCAGTGAACGGCGTGAAACGACCCGAGCGCGCGAACGTGGCCTCGGGGTCGTCGGCCGTCGAGTCGATCTCGCCGATCGGCACTGGGCGCTCGGCCAGCGCGGGGGTGAGCAGCACGTCGTAGGACGACATCCAGGCGATCAGCTCGCGCGCGTAGCGCTGGAGCTGGGCGAGCGCGAACAGGTATCCGACCGAGTTCAGCTCGAGGCAGCGGCTGAACATGTGCCAGGTGAGCGCCTCGACGGACTCCTCGCTCGGTTCGCGGCCGCCGACCATCGCCGCGTAGGCGACGGCCACGGACACGCTCGCCCCGAAGACCGCGGAGAAGACCTGAAGCATGCTCTGGTCGGCCCACGGCGGCGTCGCCTCCTCCACCTCGTGGCCCAGTGAGACGAGCAGGTCGCCCGCTTCGGACACGGCGCGCGCACACGCCGGATCGACCTCGGCGTCGATCGGGGGCTCCACCGTCATCGCGACGCGAAGGCGGCCCGGCTCGCGGCGCGCCCGCTCGGCGAACGGCTCCGCGGGCGGCGGCGCCCAGGTGGCGTCGCCGGGCTCGTACCCGGCGAGGACGTCGAGCATCGTCGCGGTCTCGGCGACTGTGCGGGTGAGGACGCCGTCGGTCGTCAGGACGTGGTCGCCGAGGTCCGGCCCGCGCGAGATCCTGCCCCGGCTCGCCTTGAGCCCCACGAGGCCGCAGCAGGCGGCAGGAATGCGGATCGAGCCACCGCCGTCGCTCCCGTGCGCCGCGGGCACCATCCCGGCCGCGACGGCCGCCGCCGCGCCGCCGGACGATCCGCCGGGAGTGCGTTCGAGGTCCCACGGGTTGCGCGTCGGGCCGAAGCGGCGCGGCTCGGTGACCGGCAGAATCCCGACCTCCGGCGCGCTGGTCACGCCGACGATCACGAAGCCGGCCTCCTTGATCCGGCGCACCGCGAAGGAGTCGTAGTCGGGCGTCCAGTCGCCTGACAGCTCGGTGCCCATCGCCTGGCGGATGCCGGCGACCGTCGCGCCGAGGTCCTTGATCGCGATCGGCACGCCCGCGAACGGGCGGTCGTCTCCGGCGCCGACCGCGTCGGCCGTGGCGAGCGCGCGCTCGGCGTCGAGCGTCGTGAACGCGTTGACCTGCGGGTCGAGCGCCTCGATCCGCTCGAGCGACGCCTCGACCAGCTCCCGCGAGGTCACCTGGCCGCCGCGGACCAGCTCGGCGAGCTCGGAGAGCGGGCGGGTCAGCAGGTCGGCGCTTGCCTCGGCTTCGGTCGCCATGCGAGGCGGATGACTCTATCCGTCGGCCGGCTGGCGGCGCCTACGCGCCCTCCCGCCTCGCGGCGCGACCCAGTAGAGGTCGCCGAGCGCGAGCTCTGGCGGCTCCAGGCAGCGCAGCGCCCGTCGAAGCACTTCGAGCTCATGCTCGAAGAGCGGCTCGAAGAAGCGCTCCTCCGCCTCGCGCAGCTCGGCGTGCGCGTTTTCGAGTGCGCGTGATCCTGCGGTGGTGATCTCGACGACGCGGCTCCTGCCGTCCTCGCGGTGCCGCGATCGATCGATGAGGCCGTGGTCCGCGAGCCGGTCGACCAAGCGCGAGGCACTGGTCCGGTCGAGGCCGATGCGCTCTCCCAAGGCGGATTGCGAGAGGCCGTGGCGGTCGGCGAGCACCGAGAGCGCGGCGGTTTCGACGAGGCGCAGGCCCACGCCCTCGACGGCCTCGGCGGACACGTCCCGCAGCGCTGCTGCCGTGCGGTCGAGCCGGAACACCCACCATCGCTCGAGCGAGGAGACGAGCCGGCGACGGCTGGGTGCGATGGGCTTTCTGGGGCGGCGTGAGGGTAGGGCTCGCCTCATTTGGTGACGTCCGCTTGACTCGATGTTCTCTCTCAATATTGGTCAGCAAGGGTGCTCAGCCTTTCTGACCAATTCGAAGAAGCGATATGGCCACCAGGCTCGCCCCCCGGGGCCGGCGAGCGGCGCGAGGGGCGCGCCTACCCGCCCCGCTCAGGCTCGTCGAACGGCTCGTCGCGCTCGCGCACGGCCGCCTTGAAGCCGGCCTCGGCCGCCCGGGCCTGAAACGCGTAGCCCTCCTTCGTGTGGCGGGCGATGCCGTCGAACACCGTGCCGAGCGTCCGCGTGGCTCGCTCGCCCAGCGACGCGTTCACGAGCAGCTTCATCATCACGAGCTGGTTCACCGGGAGCCGCGCGATCCGCTCGACCAGCGCATCGAAGCGCTCGTCGAGCTCCGCCGCCGGAGGCGCCTCGATCGCGAGGCCCCACTCGTGCGCCTCCGCACCCGAGATCAGGTCGCCGGTGAAGAGCAGCCGCTTCGCGCGCTGGGCGCCGATCCGATCCGCCCACAGCGCCGTCGTCGGCACGCCCCATACGCGCGCGGGCGGGTAGCCGATCCGAGCGTCGTCGGCGATCACCAGCAGGTCCGCGCACAGCGCCATGTCGGTGCCGCCGGCCACGCAGAAGCCGTGCACCTTGCAGACCACCGGCTTGTCGCACTCGGCGAGGCTCATGAAGCCGCGGACGTTGCGGCTCATCATCTGCCAGTCGACGATCGGGTCCCAGGTCTCGCCGGGGTCGTGGTTGCGAGCCTGGACTTCGGGGTCGAGCGGCGAGCCCGACGGGGGCGCGCCCTCGCGCGGCCCCGCGCCGAGCCCCGCCATCCCGCCCTCGGCCGACTCGACCAGGTCGTAGCCGCCGCAGAAGCCCTTGCCCTTGCCGGCCAGCGCGATTACGTGCACCGCCGGGTCGAGGTCAGCACGTTCGACGCAGGCCGCGAGCTCGCGCGGCATCGCGAGCGTGATCCCGTTGCCCCGCTGCGGACGATTGAGGGTGATGCGCGCGACACTGCCCGTCACCTCGTAGGTGAGGGTGTGGAGCCGCTCGGTCATGCGGCGAGCCGCCCGCCCCGTGTCACAGGATCGATCGGGCGTCGCCGCGCGGTCACGCGACGAGCGCCCGCTCGACGATTGTCTCGGCGTCCACGCCGGCGGGGAGCGTTCCGAACGCGCGGCCGCCGTCGCCGAGACGCGCCGCGCAGAAGGCGTCGGCCACCGCAGCCGGGGCGTGGCGGACCAGCAGGCTGGCCTGGAGCGTAACCGCGAGCTCCTCGACCACCCGGCGCGCGTGCCACTGCGGATCCTCGCCCGTCAGGGTGGCGAGGCCCTGCTCGACCCGCCTCAGGTGGCGGTCGAGGTGCTCGTTCGCGCCCGCAGCCAGCCGGCACTCGTCGAGGAACGCCGGCAGCCCGTCCGGGTCCTTCGCCGCCGCCCGCAGGACATCGAGGGCGGCCACGTTCCCGGAGCC
>JBPCPH010000016.1:0-9640 GCA_050999415.1 Thermoleophilaceae bacterium | reverse complement strand
CTCGGAGAGCGCCGTGAGCTGGTGGACGACCACCTCCGGCTCCGCCGGCCCCACCGCCGCCGCGACCGCCCCGGGGTCGAGCGCGTCGGCCACCGCCACCTCGACGCGCTCCGAGCGCAGGCGCTCGGCCTTTCCGGGCGATCGAGTCATCGCGGTCACGTCGTGGCCGCGCCGCGCCAGCTCCGGCACCAGCCGGCTGCCCAGCACCCCGGTCGCCCCCGCTACGAAGACTCTCACGGTCTCCTTTCTACTCTCCCCCCGTTACGGACGAGCGCCGGCCCAGGCGAGAGCCCGCTAGGAGGCAAGCGCCTCGCACTGCTCCTGCCTCAAGCAGTCGCGCGTCCGGCGGTGCGCGAGGCTCATGACGAAGCTGCGAACGGGCGACTCCTGGTAGTCGCTGAGGATCGCGTCGGCGCAGGCGCGGATCTCACCGTCGGATCGGACGCCCGCGAACTCAGCGGCCAGGTCGGGCAGGAGCCGTTCGAGCCGCAGCTGATGCGCCGTACGGTCGGTGCGAACGGCGTCCAGTCGCTGCTCGATCATGTCCTTGACCCGGGCCTCCACGGCATCGCGGATGCTCCGCACCTCGTCGACCGACTTGCCTTTCGGATCGGGGATGTCCCAGTCCTCGACGGTGGTCGGCACGTACGGGCAGGTGGCGCCGCATGCGAGCGTGATCGCCCAGTCGGCGTGCAGCTGCATCTCGACGGTCAGCTTCCTCGGACGCCGATCGCGCAGGTCGATGCCGACCTCGGCCATTGCTTCGACGACCTCCGGCCAGACGGCCCTGGCAGGTTCCTGACCGGCCGACTCGGCCCGGATGTCGGTCGGCGCGTGCCGCTCGAAGAAGGCCTGGGCCATCTGCGACCGGCCGGCGTTATGGGTGCAGACGAACAGGACGTACTTCATGGCGCTCCTCTCGGAACCGGGGACGAACGCAGTCTAAGGATTGACAAGACTCGATTCAATCGATATACATAGATTGATGTCCGTCGATCTCGAGCTGACCCCCAAGCAGAAGCGCCCGCCGGGCGATCCCTGCTGCGAGCCGGTGGTCTACCCGGACACGGACCGTGCGGAGGCGGAGCGGATGGCGCGGGTAGCCAAGGCACTCGGCGATCCGATTCGGCTCCAGCTCGTCGATGTGCTGCGCAAGCACGCCGGCAAGGTTTGCGTCTGCGAGCTCGTGCCGCTCTTCGAGCTATCGCAGCCGACGGTGTCCCACCACCTGAAGGTGCTGCGCGACGCCGGCATCGTCGGTTCAGAGCGGCGCGGGCTGTGGGCGTACTACTACGTCGTTCCCGACGCACTGGGGGAGCTGAGCGCATGGCTGAGCTGACCTCCGAGTCGCCCTCGTCGTGCTGCGGTCCTGAGCAACGGATCGACTGCTGCGAGCCCGGTGACAAGGAAGCCTGTTGCGGCTCCCCCGGCACCTGCGGGTGTGCCGGGTCGCCGGGGAAGACTCCTTCCGCGATCGACGTCCGTGAGCGGGTGCGCGAACGCTACGCCGCGGCCGCCGAGCGAGCGAGCGCCGGCCAAGCTGCGTCCTGCGGCCCTGGAGCAGACGTCCTCTCGGAGGAGGAGCAAGTCGTCTTCGGGCGCTCGCAGTACGCGGCGGGCGAGCAAGAGACGATCCCCGAGGCGGCCACCCTCGCATCGCTCGGTTGCGGCAACCCCACGGCGGTGGCGGAGCTCGACGAGGGCGAGACGGTGCTCGACCTCGGGTCGGGTGGGGGCATCGACGTGCTGCTGTCGGCGCGCCGCGTCGGTCCGACGGGCAGGGCCTACGGACTCGACATGACCGACGAGATGCTGGCGCTCGCCCATGAGAACCAGGCGAAGGCGGGCCTGGACAACGTCGAGTGGCTCAGGGGCGCGATCGAGGACGTACCGCTCCCCGACGCGGCCGTCGACGTGGTGATCTCGAACTGCGTGATCAACCTCTCCGGCGACAAGTCACAGACGCTCAGGGAGGCGGCACGCGTCCTGAAGCCGGGCGGCCGGTTCGCGGTGACCGATGTGATCGCCGACGAGGACATGGACGAGGCGACCCGCAGGGATATGGAGGAGTGGACGGGATGTATCGCCGGCGCCCTGACCGAGGCCGAGTTTCGCGACACGCTGGAGGCGGCGGGCCTCACGAACGTCGAGATTCGGGTGACGCACCGCGTCCACGCTCACGCGGGCTCGGCGATCATCCGCGCGAGCAAGCCGGAGTGACGCGCGCGGGGCCCCGCGCGCGCTGACCGCTACCTCCCACGCTTGGCGCGGCGCTCGAGCTCCTTGCCGAACGCGTCCTCGACCTGCGTGCTCATCGTCTGGTGGAAGACCGCCAGCACGACCTCGGAGGCCAGCGGCCGCAGCCGCTCGATCGTCGCCATGACGTCGGGCCATCGCTCCTCGGGGGTGTCCGCGTCCTCGAACGGCTTCCAGACCTCGCTCAGGAACAGCTTCACGAACGCCCGCGACACCGCCTGGCAGTTGCGCTTGACCTGAGCCACCACCGACAGCGCGGCAGCCAGCGGGACGCCGCGGCTCATCACCTCCTCGGCGGCTCGCAGCAAGGCCGGGCTGGGCACCTCGAAGCGCCCGTCGCCCATCGGGAGGATCAGCTCGAGCCGCTGCGCCTCGTTCAGGGTCTTCGGATCCACCGCGCCGAAGCGCTCGGCGAGCTCCTCGGCGGTGAGGATCTCCGGCGGCTCCTCCTCGAACGGGGTGGTCACGGCCCGCCTCAAGCCGAGGAGCCGGTCCGCGCCCCCGCGGTCGGTGCCGAGGAGGTTCTTGATCGCGTTGAGGTTGAACCCCTCGGCCTGCATCTCCTGGATCAGCCGCAGCCGCGCCACGTGCTCGTGCCCGTAGAAGCCGATCCGCGCTCGCACGTCGGGCGGCGGCAAGAGGCCGCGCGACTGATGGTTGCGGATGTTGCGGACCGTCATGCCGGTCTCCTGCGCGAGCCGCTCGATCGTGAGCTCGCCTGCTCCTGAGGGCGCCCCGTCGACAGGTTCGGCGGCTTGGTCCACGGCGCGGAGCGGGTGATCCTCCATCCGGCCTCAAACGATACCGCCACTCAATGTACCCTTGTTTGAGGGAACCTGTAAATAGGTAGAGACCGGCGGAGCCCTTGCCCTGCCGAACCGACACGAGAGGCCCGCAATCGTGAAGACCGCCGCAACAACCCTGCTCGCCGCCATGCTCGGACTCGCGCTCTTCGCCGCCCCCGCCTACGCGCAGGGCGCCGAGCCCGCGGGCGGCGCGGCGATGAGTGAGGTGCTCCTCGCCTCCGGGGCGGCGGCCGCGCTCACCACCGCGCTGCTCGTGCTCGGGATCGGCCACCGAAGGGGGCGCGTCCACGGGCTCGCGCGCATCGGGGCGTACGCCGAGCGCCGCTCCGGCCTGCCCGGCTGGGTCGCGCTGCCGACGGCCATCGCCACGGTCTCGCTGATCACCGCGGTCATCGGGATGTACTGGGACATCTCGCTGCACATCGACGTTGGGCGCGATGAGGGCCCGCTCGCCAACCCCGCCCACTACTTCATCCTGGCCGGCCTCTTCGGGATCTTCACCGCGGGCTTCGTTGCGATGGTCCTGCCCTTTGGCCGTCCGAGCGCGACCGCGATCCGCCTCGGCCCCGACTGGCACGCGCCGCTCGGCGGCGTCCTGATCTGCGCCTGCGGCGCCTTCGCGCTGACCGGCTTCCCCCTCGATGACGTCTGGCACCGACTGTTCGGGCAGGACGTGACCCTCTGGGGCCCCACCCACCTGATGCTGATCGGCGGCGCCTCGATGACCCTGGTGGGGATCGCCGTGCTGGTCGTCGAGGGTCTTCGTTCGAAGCAGGCGAGCGGTTCGACGGTCCGCGAGCCCGGTTGGGTCCCTGCCGCCCGCGCGGTCGCGCTCACCGGAGGCCTGCTCATCGGCCTCTCGACCTTCCAGGCGGAGTTCGACTTCGGCGTGCCACAGTTCCGCCTCGTCTTCCAGCCGATGCTGATCATGCTGGCCGCCGGCGTCGGCCTGGTGGCGGTGCGCATGTGGGCCGGTCGCGGCGCGGCACTCGGGGCGGTGACCTTCTTCCTCGTCGTACGCGGCGGCCTCGCGCTGCTGATCGGCCCGATCCTCGGCGAGACGACGCCGCACTTCCCGCTCTACATCGTCGAGGCGATCGTGGTCGAGGCGGTGGCGCTGCGCCTCTCCACGAAGCGGCCGCTCGCCTTCGCCCTGACGGCCGGCGCCGGCATCGGCACGATCGGCCTCGCGTCCGAGTGGGCGTGGTCGCAGGTCTGGATGCCGCTGCCGTGGCAGTCAAGCCTGTTCCCCGAAGGGGCCCTGCTCGGCGTCGCGATGGCCGTCGCCGGGGCACTCGTCGGCGGCTGGATCGGCGCCCGCATGGCGGTTGATCCTGGGCCCAGGGTTGCCTACTTGAGAGCCGCCGTCGTGGCGAGCGCGGTCGTGATCGCCGGGATGGTCGGCGTCGCCCTGTACAAGCCCGCGGACGAGGCGATCCGGGCAGATGTCGCGGTGACCGAGGTCCGCGGCGGCGTCGAGCGCGAAGTGATGGCGACCGTGAAGCTGGACCCTCCCGACGCGGGCGAGGACGCCGAGTGGCTGACCGCGACCGCCTGGCAGGGCGGCGGCCTCGTCGTCGATCGACTCGAGCGCGTCGGGCCCGGGACCTACCGCACCACCGAGCCGATCCCCGTGCACGGCGAGTGGAAGGCGCTGATCCGCCTGCACCGCGGCGACTCGCTCTACGGACTGCCGGTTTTCCTCCCCGAGGACCAGGCGATCCCGGCGGAGGAGGTCCCGGCGCCCGCGAGCTTCGAGCGCGCGTTCGTCGCCGACCACACGATCCTCCAGCGCGAGCAGAAGGACGCCGCGCCTGGGCTGACCGCGGCGGCCTACGGCGTCGTGCTCGCCATCGCCGTCGGGCTGCTGGGCCTGCTGGCCTGGGGGCTGCACCGCCTCGCCGAAGCCGGTCGGTCCTCGACGGACGCGGCCGGCGAACCACGCACGCGCCCACGGCGCGGCCACTCGGAGCGCGCGCTCGTCCCGGCGATCGTGCGCCGGCAGGGCGACGCCTTCACCAGCAAGCAAAGGAGCATCTCGTGAACGACGGTCCCCGCTACTGCATCGTCGGCGCCGGCTACGCCGGCAACGGCGTGGCCAAGGCGTTCAGGGACGCCGACATCGCCTATGACCAGCTCGAGGCCACCGACCACGTCGGCGGCAACTGGGCGCATGGCGTCTACGACTCGACGCACATCATCAGCTCCCGCGACTCGACGCAGTACGGGGACTTCCCGATGCCGCCCGACTACCCGGACTTCCCGTCGCGGGACCAGGTCTGCGACTACCTGAACGCGTACGTGGACCGCTTCGGCCTGCGCGAGCGCATCGAGTTCGGCGCGGAGGTGGCGCGCTGCCGGCCGGTCGACGACACCGGCATGGCCGGCTGGCGCGTGGAGCTTCGCTCGGGCGAGGTGCGCGACTACGCGGGCGTGGTCGTCGCAAACGGCCACCACTGGAAGCCCTTTTTGCCGCGGTACCCGGGCGAGTTCGCCGGTCGCGAGCTTCACTCGAAGGAGTACCTGCGTCCCGAGGACCTCGCGGGCGAGCGAGTGCTGGTCGTGGGCGCGGGCAACTCCGCGTGCGACATCGCCGTGGAGACCGCGATCACCCGCGGCGGGTGCGACATATCGATGCGCCGCGGCAACTGGTTCTTTCCCAAGACGATGCTCGGGGTCCCGACCGCCGAGTTCGACCGGCCGTGGCTGCCGACGGCCGCGCAGCGGGCGTTCGTCAAGACCTACATCAGGCTGCGCTTCGGGACGTGGTCACGCTACGGGCTGCCCGAGCCCGACTACGAGCCGTTCGACAAGCACCCGGTCGTCAACGAGCAGATGCTCTATTTCCTGCGCCGCGGCCGTGTGGTGCGCCGCCCCGCGGTGGTGCGGCTTGACGGTCGCACCGTCCACTTCAGCGACGGCAGCCGCGGCGAGTACGACACGATCGTCTGGGGGACCGGCTTCGAGGTCTGCTTCCCGTTCCTCGATCGTGAGCTGTTTCGGTGGAAGGACGGCATCCCCGTGCGCACCGCCGGGCTGATGCCCCCGGGGAAGGCCAACCTGTACGTCTTCGGTCTCGCCCAGCCGCGCGGCGGCGCGGGGCCGCTGATCACCAAGGGCAGCGCGCTGCTCGCCGAGATGGTCCGCGCGCAGGAGCTCCTCGACCGCCCGCTGAGCGTCCCGTTGGCGAAGCTGCGAAAGCCCGACGCGCGGATGCTCTTCGGCGTCTCGGAGACGATGCGGCTGATCCGCGGCGGCCACCTGGCGCTCCGGCTGATCCTGCGCCGGGCGCGGGCCACCGGCAACCTGCGCGAGCGCTCGCCGGCGCCGACGAGCGTGCGCACCGGCGAGCGCGTCCGCGCCGAGGCAGCCTGATGGCCACCCTCGAAGGCCGCCGCGTCCTGGTCACCGGGGCCGCCGGTGCGATCGGCGCCGCCCTCTCCGCCGCGCTGCGCGAGCAGGGCGCGCTGGTCATCGGGCTCGACCGCACCCCGGCCGAGGATGAGGGCGTCCTCGAGTGCGACGTGCGCGACCCTGAGCAGGTCCGCGTCGCGGTCGCGGAAGCCTTGGAGCGACTCGGCGGGCTCGACGTGCTCGTCAACAACGCCGGGATCGGCGACGCCCACGACGCCGGCGCGGAGCCCGACGAGCGCGCCCTCGCGATCCTCGACGTCAACTACCTGGGCGCGTGGCGCGTCGCGGCCGCGGCCATGCCCGCCCTCCTGGAGTCCCGCGGGCGCGTGGTCAACGTGGCGTCCGGTCTGGCGGTGGCCAACGTGCCGTTGGCCGGCGCCTACATGGCGTCGAAGCGCGCGCTTGCAGCCTGGTCCGATGCACTCCGGCTCGAGTACGGCGATCGCCTGGCCGCCGTGAGCACCGTCTACCCGGGCTACATGCGTACCCCGATCCACGACGCGCCGGCGGAGCGCGGGGTGTCGCTCGAGGGGTTGCTGCCCGCCGAGCCGGTCGCATCGACGGTGCGCGCGATCGTCCGCTGCTGCGACGGCCGCGCCCGGCGCGACGTGGCCTCCACGATCCAGGTGGCCGCCGCGCTGCGCGTCGCACGGCTGTCGCCGGCGCTCGCGGACCGGCTCGTGGCGGCACGCGTGCGCGGCGCCATCCGCCGCGGGCGGTTCGACGGCGCGGTGATCGCCGACTCGCTCCGGCGCTCGGTCCGGGGCGATTCATGACGGGTCGGCGGGGTGCCGCGGCAGGCGCCCTCGGCGCCGGCGCCGCAACCACCGCCGCGTGGATGGCGGCCCACCGGCGCGACCGCCGCGCGGTCGAGCGCGACCCTGAGTACCGGCTGCTGTTCGAGCCGGTGCGCGGACGCGAGATCGCCGTGCGATCGGGTGACGGGACCCAACTCCACGTCGAGCTGTTCGGCGACGAGGACGCGCCGCCGATCGTGCTCGTCCACGGGTGGACGTGCGGGCTGCGGTTCTGGGCGCACCAGCTTCGCGAGCTCGCGTCGAGCCACCGCGTGATCGCCTACGACCTGCGGGGGCACGGTCGCAGCGAGGCGCCGCACCACGGTGACTTCTCGCTCCACGCGCTCGCGGAGGACCTGCAGGCGGTGCTCGAAGCGACGCTCGGCGGCGGCGAGCGAGCGCTGCTCGCGGGCCACTCGCTCGGCGCGATGAGCATCCTCGCCTGGGCCGGGCAGCGTCCCCACGCGGTCGCGTCGCGTGCGGCCGGCGCCGCCCTGCTGAACACCGGGTTCGGCGACCTTGTCTCCGAGTCGCTGGTCCTTCGTGCGCCTTCTGCTCTCGGTCGCGCGCGGGCCGCGATCGGCACGGTCGCGCTCGGCTTGTCGGCGCCGCTGCCGCCGGCGTCGCCGCTCACCTACCGGGCGGTCCGCCACTTCGTCCTTTCTCCGGCGGCGACGCCTGCCCAGGTCGCCTTCTGCCAGGAGCTCGTGCTCGGTTGCCGGCGAACCGTGCGAGCCGGCTGCGGGCGGGAGCTCACGAGACTCGATCTGACCCACGCCCTCGAGCACCTCACCGTGCCGACCGTGGTGCTCGCGGGAGAGGACGACAAGCTCACGCCGCCGCCGCAGGCCGAGCGCTTCGCACGCCTGCTCCCGGACTGTGACGGGATCGTCGAGCTCGAACGGGTGGGGCACATGGCTCCCGTCGAGGCCGGCGAGGCCGTGAGCGCCGCGTTGGCCGAGCTCGCCGCCCAGGTGCTGCCGGCGAAGCCGGCTTCGGTGGCGGCGTGACGACTCTGCGGCGCCAGCGCCGAGCTACGGCCAGCCCTGACCCAGGGCAGATTCGACACAGAGCACGCCAGCTGGTTTAGTGGCAACGCAACAGCTGTCGCGGCGTTTACGACGAGGGAGGCCGGTAAACCTGCACGCCATTCAGACGGGGGAGGTCCAGATCAAGTCGCGCCACGTCCAGGCGCGGTTCCACCCTCGCGCGGCACGGGTGGCCGACATCCTGGCCGACCGGCACTGGTCGCCCCGTCTGCCGATCCTGTGTTTCGCGATCGAGCACCCCGAGGGCGCGATCGTCGTCGACGCCGGCGAGAGCTCCCACGCCAACGACCCCGGCTACCAACCCCGGTGGCATCCCTTCGTGCGGACGAGCGAGCGACGGTGGGTGACGCAGGAGCAAGAGGTCGGGCCGCAGCTGCGGGCGCTGGGCATCGATCCGGGCGCGGTGCGCTGGCTCGTCATGACGCACATGCACGGAGACCACGCCGGCGGCCTTTCGCACTTTCCCAACGCAGAGGTCGTGGTGAGTGCCCGGGAGGCGTCCATGGCCCTGTCACGCACGGGCCCGATGAACGGCTACCTCAACCGTCACTACCCCTCGTGGCTCGACCCTCGCAGGGTCGAGTTCGAGAGCGACCCGTGGGAGGTCTTCGACGCCAGCGTTCCGCTCACACGCGACGGCGCCGTGCGTTTGGTGCCGACCGCGGGGCACACGAAGGGCCACGTGTCGGTCGTCGTCGAGCGATCGGATCATCTCGTCCTGCTCACGGGCGACGCGGCCTACTCCGAGCGCGCCCTCTTCGCCGGGGTGGTGGACGGCGCGGCCCAGGACGACCGCGCCCACCGCCGCTCGACGGCGCTGCTGCGGGAGCTGTGCGAGCGTCACCGCGTCGTCGTCGCGCCCAGCCACGATCCGGAGAGCTCCCGCCGTCTGGCCGAATCGGCCGTCACGGTCGGCTCACGCGGCGACCGATGAGCCAGGACCTGCGCGACCGTCGCGAGGCGCTCGTCCGGGAGCACATGGAGTCCGAGAACCACCACGACTTCGAGGTGACGCTGGGGACCTTCGATCACCCCCGCTACGAGATCGTGCCGACGGGCGATGTCTTCGACGGGGAGGAGGCGGTGCGCCGCTACTTCGAGGACTCGCGGACCGCTTTTCCCGACCAGCGCAACGAGCTGATCGCCCTCCATCACACCGACGCCGGCGTGATCGTCGAGTTCAATCTGAATGGGACCCACCGGGGGCCGCTCCGCGGGATTCCCGCCACAGGGAAGGAGTTCACGTGCCGTACCGTGGCCTTCTTCCTGTTCGAGGACGACCGGCTCGTCTGCGAGCGGGTCTATTTCGACGCCGCCA
>JBPCPH010000028.1:0-3918 GCA_050999415.1 Thermoleophilaceae bacterium | reverse complement strand
TAGCTACGTCCGGATGGGATAACCGCTGAAGGCATCTAAGCGGGAAGCCCACCTCGAGATGAGCTCTCCCATCCCCTTGAGGGAGTAAGAGCGCTGGAAGACCACCAGCTCGATAGGCCGGATGTGCAAGCGCAGTAATGCGCTAAGCAGACCGGTACTAATGCTTCGAGGGCTTGACGGATATTTGATGCCTGAAGATGGGCGGCCACTGTGCGGTTCTCAAGCTCCGGCGGGGCGCCGGGTCTCGCGGCTTTTCGGTGGCCATAGCGAGGGGGAGACACCTCTTCCCATTCCGAACAGAGCAGTTAAGCCCCTCAGCGCCGATGGTACTTGGCCCTCGCGGGCCTGGGAGAGTAGGTCGCCGCCGATTTATCTTTGTCGCGCCCGGTCGCCCACCGCGAACGCCTGGCGTGACCTGTGGCCGGGTCCGGCCGCCTATGACGCCAACTCTTACACTCCCGCCGGCATGAGCACGCTCGCGATCATCCTGATCGTCATGGCCGTGATCCTGACCCTGGCGCTCGTCGGCGGGCTGCTCGCCACCCGCAAGCGCGCCCAGGCGGGAGCCGCCGACTACTCACGTCACGTCGCCGCCGCCGACCAGGCGCTCGAGCAGGCGCGCGCGGCCGACCGTGGCTGGGACCGAGCGCTGCTCGAGGACGCAGCGCGCTCAGCGCTTTCGGAGCAGCACCCAGACTTTGCGTACGACGCGCTTCACCTTGTCCTGGTGGACGATCGCCCCGGGATCGACGAGGACAGGGCGCAATTCGCGGCCGTCGGATCCGGCGGCGAGCGGCGAGTCGTGCTCGTGCGCGGCGCGGCCGGATGGTCCGCCGAGCATGCCCGCTGAGGAGCGGTCTTCAAGAGCCCCGGGGCGTTCGGGTAGGGGCCGCTTCCGAGCGTTAGTGACGTGGTGCAGCGCTGAGCCCTCGCCCCCTCCGGGGAGCAGGCTGGCGCTCACTCGACTAACTCACTAGCGTTGCGACAGCACCGACGCGAAGGAGGAGGGAGCATGGCGACCGACCTCGATACCTATCGGGAGCAGAGCCTCGCGACCTGGGGCCGGATCGCCTCAGGATGGGAGGACCGGCGCGAGTGGATGATGGCCATCACCGGCCGGGTGAACGACTGGCTCGTGGAGAAGGCGGACCCGCAGCCGGGCCAGACCATCCTCGAGGTCGCCGCCGGTACGGGCGATCTGGGCTTCCACGCTGCTGAGCGTGTGGGCGGAGGGGGCCGCTTGATCTCCACCGATTTCGCGCCGGAGATGGTCGATGTCGCCCGCCGACAGGGCGAGGCCCGCGGGGTCACCAACGTCGAGTACCGCGTGCTGGACGCCGAGAGCATGGATCTCGCCGACGACAGCGTCGACGGCGTGGTCTGCCGCTGGGGCTACATGCTGATGGCCGACCCGGCCGCGGCGCTGAAGGAAACGAGGCGCGTGCTGGGGGGCGGCGGCCCGCTCGCCTTCGCCGTGTGGCGCACCCCCGACCGCAACCCCTGGGCCGCCGTACCCGGGATGACGCTCGTCCAGCGGGGCCACATGCCTCCGCCCGAGCCGGGAGCCCCAGGGATCTTCGCGATGGGCGAGCCGGACCGGATTCGCGAGCTGGTGACCGGGGCAGGCTTCGGTGAGCCCGAGCTGGAGGAGATCGCGTTCGAGTTCCGCTACCCGGACTTCGACGACCTGTGGGACGCGCTCGTCCGCCTCGCGGGCCCGCTTGCGCAGGCGGTCAACGCGCTGCCAGACGACGAGCGGCAGGCGACGCGCGCGGCGATCATGGAGAACGTCGCGCCCCACCGCAATGAGGACGGTTCCTACACCGCTCCCGCGGCGACGTGGGGCGTGCTCGTGCGCTGATCAGCCGTGGGCCCACCCCCTCGGCGTGGGACCCAGCGCCGCGCGAGCGGCTTCCGATCGGCTTCCGATCGGCGGATGAGAATCCGGCTCGCTTCGCAGGAGTGGCGCGCTCGCGCTCGCGTTCCACAGCGCCGGCCGCGGCGGGCGCTGGCAGCCGATATTCGCCGAGCGTGGCGAACTCGACTGCGAGGTCGACGCCGCTCCATAGAAGGCCTGCGAGCCGGGTTGAGGATGAGGCGAACACGCGTTCCCAGAGGTTAACCGGGCGTCGGACGGAACGCCTGCCGATGACCCTCGGACCCGTAGCGCGGGCTGGTGCTGCCGAGCCGTACCTCGGCCGGAATCCAGCGGCCGCCCCGACTGTACGCTCCGCTTCGACGATGCCCGAGCCCTTCAGCCACGTGCTCCGCGTCCGCTACGGCGAGTGCGACCCGCAGGGCGTGGTCTTCAACGCGAACTACTTCGCCTACTTCGACGTTGCCCTGACCGAGCTCTGGCGTGAGGCCGTCGGTCCCTACACCGACATGATGGACGCGGGCGTCGACATGGTCGTTGCCGAAGCCCGCGCGCGCTATCTCGCGCCCGCCGGATTCGACGATGAGCTCGCGATCGATGTCCTCGTGACGCGCCTCGGCACCACCTCGATGATCACGCGGATGAGCGTCCGCCGCGACTCGACGGTGGTCGTGGAGGGCGAGATGCGCCATGTCTTCATCGACGCGGCCACGAAGGGCAAGATCGAGATCCCCGCGCCGATCCGCCGCGGCCTCGAGCGCCACCTCGCCGCGGAGACAGCGGAAGGGCCCGCGGAGGAACCGGCTTGGTCCACCTCCGCATAGTCGCGCCCGAGCGCTGCGCCCAGGACGTGCTCGAGCTCCTGGAGGGCTCGGAGAGCGTCTTGAACGTCGTCTACCTCGAGGGAGCGGCGCGCAAGCCCGTGGGCGACGTGATCCTCTGTGACGTCGCGCGCGAGGACGCGAGCGTGATCCTGAGCGACCTGCGCGAGCTCGACGTGCCCAAAGACGGCTCGATCGCGCTCGAGGTGATCGACACGTCCATCTCCGACGTCGCCCGCGCCGCGGAGAAGGCGGCGGCCGGGCTGCCGTCGGACGCCGTCGTGTGGGAGGAGGTCGAGGCGCGAACCTCCGAGCAGACCGAGCTGTCGTTCAGCTTCCTCGCGTTCATGGTGCTCGCCACGCTGATCGCGGCGGTGGGGCTGCTGCTCGACCAGCCGATCCTGATCATCGGGGCGATGATCGTGGGCCCCGAGTTCGGGCCGATCGCGGGCGCGTGCGTGGCGGCGGTCGAGCTCCGGCGCGACCTGGCGCGACGGTCGGCGACCGCCCTCGCTCTCGGCTTCCCGGTTGGAATCGTGGCGGCGCTGGTCGGCACGCTCCTGTTTCGTGCGACCGGCGTCGCGCCCGACGACTTCGGTGACATGCCGCGCCCGCTCACGGACTTCGTGTCGAACCCCGACCTCTTCTCGGTGGTCGTCGCGTACCTGGCGGGAACCGCGGGCGTGCTGTCGCTCACCTCGGCCAAGTCCGGCGCACTGATCGGGGTGCTCGTCTCGGTGACCACGATCCCCGCCGCGGCCGGCGTGGGGGTGGGCGCCGCCTACGCCGACTGGGGCGAGTTCGGCGGGGCGCTCGGGCAGCTTGCACTCAACCTGGCGATCATCTTCGTGGCGGGAACGGTCACGCTCTACATGCAGCGGCGCGTCTACATCTCCCGGCGCCGAAAGCACCTAGACGATCCGGCGCGCAAGGCCGCCGGCCTGCCGGCGGAGCGGACGCGCCGCCGGCAGGCGCCGGCGCGCGCCGACCGCCGGTAGCGCTAGCAGGCGCGGGCCTCGCCTACGAGGAGCCGATCGCCGACCACGTCTCGAGCTTGCTGCGTACCCGCTCGAGCACCGCGTCAGTGACCTCCGTCGTCGACGCGTGCCCGCCGAGGTCCGCGGTACGCGTGCCGGCGGCCGTCGCCTCGAAAACGGACTCGTAGATTGCGCGCGAGGCGCGCTCGACGGGCCGTGCGACCGGATCGGCGTCGCCGTCTCC
>JBPCPH010000157.1:0-3511 GCA_050999415.1 Thermoleophilaceae bacterium | reverse complement strand
CCAACACTAAGCCCTCCCTACCATTGTGGGCATGAGCGCCACCGTGACCCGCGACGAGCATGAGCTGCTGCACGAGAGCGTCGGTGTGGTCGACCGCTCGGACCGGGGCAAGCTGCTCCTGCGGGGGTCCGAGGCGGCCGAGTTCCTCCAGGGGCAGGTCACCAACGACGTCGAGGCGCTCACGCCCGGTACGGGCTGCTACGCCGCGCTACTCACCCATAAGGGCAAGATCCGGGCCGACATGCGCATCCTGCGCGGCGAAGACTGGCTGCTCGTGGACACGGAGCCGCACGGCCTCGCGCCGCTCGCCAAGACCGTCCAGACCTACAGCATCGGTCGCGACGTTCAGGCCACCGACGTGACTGACGACCGCGTGATCCTGTCGCTCATAGGGCCGAAGGCGCGCGAGCGCCTCGAGCCGGCGCCGCCCGCCGCCGAGCACTCCTTCGTCGAGGGGCCCCACGGCCTCTACGTCGTCACCGACCTCGGCGTGGACGTCATCGCCACGGCGGAGACGCTCGGGCCCAGGGCCGCGGCTCTGGGTCGCCTCGCCGAGGAGCTCGCGGTGGAGCCGGCGTCGCTCGAGGCGGCCGAATGCCTCCGTATCGAGTCGGGCCGCCCGCGCCACGGGCTCGACGTGGACGAGACGACGATCCCCCAGGAAGCCGCCCTCAACGAGCGGGCGGTGAGCTTCACCAAAGGCTGCTACGTGGGCCAGGAGACGGTCGCGCGACTCCACTACAAGGGGAAGCCGAACCGCCAGCTTCGCGGGCTGCGGCTGTCCGGCCCCGCGAGCACGGGCGACGCGGTCGCGACAAGCGACAAGGCGGTGGGCGCGGTCGGGTCGGTCTGCGTCTCCCCCCTCCTCGGGCCGATCGCGCTCGCGGTGCTGCGCCGCGAGGCCCAGCCGGGCGACACCGTGGCCGTCGGCGACGACGGCGCGACGGCTGAGGTGGTCGAGCTTCCCTTCGCCGCCGCGGCCTGAGCGGACCGAAGTCCCGGCCGGGAGGATCGCGGCCGCCGGACCGAACCGAATGACGTCCCGGTGCGAAGACTTTGGGCGACGGGCCGTTCGGCTGCGGCGCCGAGGAGCGTCGTCGCATTGGGATAGGGTTTCCGCGCGCGGGGACCGTCCGGAACGTGTTCGCGCGGAGGGGCCAGGCCGGCCCGTGGGGTCGCGACGGCTCGGGGATATGAGGTGATGCCAAACACGCGAGGGACTCGGCTTCGGGCCGTTGCCGCGAGCGGCGTGCTCGCGGCTTTCGTGCTCTCCGCCTGCGGCGAGGACGACTTCGCCAACGAGCCGCGACCCCCGGCGCCCCTGGACCTGAGCGGCGTGATCACCGAGCAGCGCGTGACGGTCTCTCCGAGCGACCCCGGCGCCGGCCCGATTCTGCTCACGATCTCGAACCAGACCGAGATGTCGCATCGCGTGACGCTCGAGGGCGAGGGTGACGACGGGACCGAGATCAGCGAGACGACCGGCCCGATCAACCCGCTCGACACCGCGACGATCCAGCAGTCACTTCCGGAGGGCGAGTACAGCGTGACCGCCAACTCCGACGGCGCGAGCGGCACGGTCGGCGGCATCCGGCCGGATCGACTCGTGGTCGGTCCGGACCGCGGCAGCGCTTCCGACGAGCTGCAGCTTCCGTAGCGTCCCGGGACGTCGCAAGGCAGGCGCCGGCCCGCGATGCGCGTCCGCGCTCGCGCGGATCCCGCGCGGTGGCTGACGATACGATCCGCCCGCCCCAGACCCAGGAGCGCAACGACACATGGCCCAAGTGGACTTGACCAACGTGACCGACGTGGCCACCGAGCCCGGGACGCTGCCGGAAACGATGACCGCGTGGGTCATCCGCCAGGACCGCGAGGGAGAGCCGCGTGAGGCCTTCCAGCTCGAGGAGATCGAGGTCCCCGAGCCGGGTGCGCTCGAGGTCGTGGTCAGGGTCATGGCGGCGGGCGTCAACTACAACAACGTCTGGGCGGCGCTCGGCCAGCCGGTGTCGGTGTTCCGCTACCACCCGGACGAGGAGCATCACATCGGCGGCTCCGACGCGTCCGGGATCGTCTGGAAGTGCGGCCCGGGCGTCACCAAGTGGAAGCCCGGCGACGAGGTCGTGATCCACTGCAACCAGGCCTCCTACGAGGACGTCGAGGTGCACGGGCTGGACCCGCTCGCCGCGCCATCGCAGAAGATCTGGGGCTATGAGACCTCGTGGGGCTCGTTCGCCCAGTTCACGAAGGTCCAGGCGCAGCAGCTGATCCCCAAGCCGGAGAACCTCACCTGGGAGGAGGCGGCCTCCTACGGCCTCGTCTACTTCACCGCCTACCGCATGCTGGTCGACCAGTGCGACCTCCAGGCAGGCCACCGCGTCCTGATCTGGGGCGCCGCCGGGGGCCTCGGCGTGTTCGCCACGCAGCTGTGCAAGATCGCCGGCGCTGAGGCCGTGGGCGTCGTGTCCTCGCCGGCGAAGGGCGAGCTGTGCGAGAAGCTGGGCGCCGTCGGCACGATCGACCGCAACGAGTACGCCGGCATGATGCGGCGAGGCGGCGAGAGCGCCGACGAGGAGAAGGCCCGCTTCGGTGAGTCGCGCCGTTTCGGAAAGCGCGTCAAGGAGCTGCTCGGAGGCTCCCCCGACATCGTCTTCGAGCACGTCGGCCAGGCCACGTTCCCGACCTCGGTGTTCGTGGTCAAGCCGTTCGGGAAGGTCGTGATCTGCGCCGGCACCACGGGCTACAACCTCGATTTCGACGTCCGCTACCTATGGATGCGCCAGAAGCAGATCATCGGCTCGCACTTCGCCAACGCCTACGAGGCGATGAAGGCGAACGAGCTGATCGAGCAGGGGCTGATCCGCCCGGTCCTCTGGCGGACGATGGGCTTCGAGGGCGTGGGCGAGGCACACCAGCTGATGCGCGAGAACAAGCACCTCGGCAAGATCGCGGTCCTCGTGGGCGCTGATCGCGAGGGGCTCGGAAAGACCGCCGAGGGACCGGGCGCGATCCGCGCGGAGGTGGGCGCTTGATCGGCGAGCCCGGGACCGGGATGGTGGAGATCCGCTGGGTCGCAAACCCTTTCCGGGCGGACAAGTTCGAGCGCGCTTGGCTGCCGGCGGCCGAGGCGGCGCTCGACTACGGGGCCCGCTCCTGGGCCTTCGTGCGCTCGCGCGAGGACCCGCAGCAGTTCGTCCAGTACGCCGTCTTCGCGGACAAGCTCGCGTTCGAGCGCTACTGGTACTCGGAGGAGATGGCAGAGGCGCGCGCGGAGGCATCCGGCCTCTTTCAGGTGCCGATCTTGCCGATCTGGCTGGGCGTCGTAGGCTCCGGGACGCCCGCCGAGCAGCCGGCCGAGCGCTAGATGGTTGATTCCACGGCCGCGTGGGTCTGGGAGCCGAGAAGGCCGAGCTGAGGTAGGACGCAGGGCGAGTTCATACCCGTGCGGTATGGACGAGCCCGAGGACACCGCTCAGCGACGGCCTTATCGGCTCCCAGGCGGGCGGGGTCGTGG
>JBPCPH010000018.1:0-2823 GCA_050999415.1 Thermoleophilaceae bacterium | reverse complement strand
GTGTGTGGGTGGCGTGGTCGGGGTTTTTTTTTCTGGGTCCCCTTTTGCGGTCGCCTTTTCGGTTCGCGCTCCCCCCCCCCAGCGCGGCAGGAGCGACGGGTGCACGTTCACGATCTCGTGGGTCGAGAGGAGCGGCTCCCGGATCAGGCCGCCGAACGCGCAGATAGCGACCGTCCGCGGAGCGGCCGCGGAGATCGCCGCGCGCGCCTCATCCGAGTTCGCGCTCTCCGGCTGGAGCACGCCGAGCCCGAGCGATCGCGCCGCGACGGCGACCGGCGGCGGCTCGACGCGCCTCCCTCGCCCCCGCGGTCGATTGGGACGGGTGACCACCAGCGCCGGGCGGTGTGGAGAGGCCGCCAGGCGATCGAGCACCGCCGCCGCGAAGGCGGAGGTCCCCAGGTAGACGGTCTTGCCCGGTGGGTGGACGGTCGTCCCGGCCGGCGGGCGGTCAGATTGCTGATCCCACGACCCCGCACGCGCGGACGCGGGATCAGCCATCTAGGCCGCCTCGCGCTCCCGCTCGGCCTCGCGCAGGGCGCGCATCGCCTCCTTGCGCTGCTCGCGGGAGACGCGGTCGAGGATCAGCACGCCGTCGAGGTGGTCGATCTCGTGCTGGATGACGCGCGCCTCGAGCCCCGAGGCCTCGACCATCCTCCCCGCTCCCGCCTCGTCCACGGCGCTGACGCGGACGTGCATTGGCCGCTCCACGTCCACGTGCACGGCCGGGATCGAAAGGCAGCCCTCCTCCATTGTCTCCGTGTCCTCGCTCGTCCACTCGACCTCCGGGTTGACGAGCGCGATCAGCGGCGCGTCGGCGCCCAGCCGGTAGACGAGCACGCGCTGCGAGACCCCGAGCTGCGGCGCCGCGAGCCCCACGCCGAGCGCGTCGCGCATCAATCCGCCCATCCGACTGACCTGCGCTCGCAATGCCTCGTCGAAACGATCAACGTCGGTCGCCCTACTCTTCAGCACGGGGTCGCCGAAGCGTCGGACGAAGGACAGTGCGGCGTCGCGGCGGGCCTCGACCTCCGGGTCCGGACGTGCCTCGGCACCGGGTCCGCTCGGCTCAACGCCGGCCTCGGGCCCCGGCCTCGGCCCCGCCCGCTTGAGCTGGCGATCGTCGGGCATCGCGCCCGATTCTACTGCGGGTCGACGTCCACGGAGAAGCCGACTCCGCGATGAGCGCGGTCCCCGGCGGCGGCGTCAACGGAGCGCCGAACGGCCTCAATCGCGGCGGCGCGATCGGGCGACTTGACGAGCACGTGCGCACGCTCGCGGCCCTTGCGCCGAAACAGCGCGGCCGGGCCGAGCACACTCGCGCCGGCGGCGGCGAGCGGCTCGAGCGCCGCCCTCACCGCGCCGGCGGCGGCCGTCTCCGGCCCGGCGACGCGGGCCGAGCAAACGACCCTGATCAGGGTGGCGAACGGCGGGTAGCCGAGCGCTTCGCGGCGCTCGAGCTCGCCCTCGACGAAGCCGGACGCGTCGTGGCGGGCGGCGTACCTGAGCGAAGGGGCGCGGGTGTCGAGCGCCTGCACAAGCACGCTCCCGCCCGCCGCCCCGCGCCCGCTTCGCCCGGCGAGCTGCGCGACGAGCGCGAAGGTGCGCTCCTCGGCTCTGAAGTCGGGGAACCGGAGCGTGGCGTCTGCGTCGAGCACGACCCCGAGCGTCACGTCCGGAAAATCGTGCCCCTTGGCCACCATCTGAGTCCCGACCAGAACCCCGGTCTCGGCGGCCTCGAAGCCCGAGAGAACCTGGTCGATCGCTCCGCGCGCGCCGGCGGTGTCGGCGTCGAGGCGGAAGATCGGAAGCGGGTCGAGGGCGGAGGCGAGCTCGCGCTCGAGCCGCTCGGTCCCGATCCCGTGGCGGCCGAGCGACACCGAGCCGCAGTCCGGGCACCGCGCGGGCACCGGCTCGGCGCGTCCACAGTGGTGGCACGACAGCCGTCCGGCGCCGCGATGGAGAACGAGCGAGACGTCGCAGCCGTCGCAGTCCCAGACGCGCCCGCACCCGCGGCACGACAGGAAGCTCGACCAGCCGCGCCGATTGAGGAGGACGATCGCCTTGCTGCGTGCCCGGCGGACCTCGTCGAGCGCCGCGCGCGTGCGCGGATGGAGCGCGGTTGCCAGCCCGGCGGTCGAGAGCACGTCCACCGGCGGCAGCGAGCGGCCGTCCACGCGCCGCGGGATCGACAGGCGGTGCAGCGCCCGCCAGCTCTCGGGCCGTGGCGTCGCGCTGCCGACGAGGAGCACGGCACCGCTGTCGCGGGCACGCCGCTCGGCGACGTGGCGCGCGTCGTAGCGGGGATCGCCCTCCTGCTTGTAGGACGGGTCGTGCTCCTCGTCCACCACGATCAGCCCCAGGTCCTCGACCGGGGCGAAGACCGCCGAGCGCGGGCCAACGCACATGCGCGCCTCGCCACGCCGCAGGCGCGACCACTCGTCGTGTCGCTCGCCCGCCGACAGCTTCGAGTGGAGGATCGCGACGGTGTCGCCGAAGCGTTCCGCAAAGCGACTCGCCGTCTGCGGCGTGAGCGCGATCTCCGGCACGAGCACGATCGCGGCGCGCCCCCGCTCGAGCGCCCCCGCCACGGCGTGAAGGTAGACCTCCGTCTTGCCGCTGCCCGTGACCCCGTGAAGCAGGAGACGCCGGTCGCACGGGTCGGGCGCGTCCATCCGCGCCAGCACTCCCGCCAGCGCGGCGACCTGCGGGTCGGTGAGCCGCGTCCCGGCCGCCGCGGACGCGCCTACCTTCGTGACCCGCGGCCGGCGCCGGAGCTCGGTGTCCGTGAGCTCGAGGAGACCGCGGCGCTCGAGGCCGCGGAGA